>JAFAWZ010000329.1 GCA_019241495.1 Acidimicrobiales bacterium
GGATCGTGTGAGTGTGCAGGTGCGAGACCTTGAATAGAGCCAGGTTGGAGTGTCCGCCTCAGGCTCACCCTCGACAGCCGCGACGTCGGATGCTCCACCTGCCCTCGCGAACTGTACGTCTGCGTCTGACCCTGCTCTACAGTGGCCTGTTCTTCGTCTCGGGAGTGGCGCTGCTCGCAACGACCTACCTGCTCTTCCGCAGTTCTACCGGGGTAGACCTCATCGTCCCGAACGGCTTGGGCGCGACCCCCGACGCTGTTCACCGAGTCGAGCAAATGTACGCCGCGGCCGTTCAACGCCACACCCACGGTCTCCACCAAGGGCTCATTCAGTCGGGGATCGCGCTCGTGATCATGACCGCGGTCTCGATCGCGCTCGGCTGGTTGGTCGCCGGCCGGGTCCTACGCCCGCTGCGCACGATGACGGCGACCGCCAGGCAGATCTCCGAGCGCAACCTGAACGAGCGCCTCGCCCTCTCCGGGCCGCGCGACGAGCTGAAGGACCTCGCCGACACTATCGACGGCCTCCTCGAGCGGCTCGAAGCGCACGTCGCTGAACAGCAGAGATTCGCGGCGAACGCCTCCCACGAGCTCCGCACCCCACTGGCGATCACCCAGACCCTTCTTGAGGTCGCCCGTGACGATCCGAACGGCGAGAACGGCGAACTGGTCGCCCGCCTCCGCCACCTCAATACCCGAGCGATCGACCTCACCGAAGCCTTGCTCCTGCTCAGCCGAGCCGACCAGAGATCCTTCACTCCCCAGTACCTCGACCTGTCCCTCATAGTCGAAGAAGCCGCCGAAACGCTCCTCTCCCTGGCAGAAAAGCACGGCATCACCCTCGAAACCTCCGGCGACATGACCCCGACGGTCGGCGGAGAGACGCTCCTGCTCCAGTTGACGACGAACCTCGTACACAACGCCATCGTCCACAACCTGCCTGAGCATGGCGCCGTATGGGTCACGACCTGCGTTCACAACGACACGGTGGTGCTCACCGTCGAGAACACCGGGGAGAACCTTGCCCCGCAGTTGGTTTCCACGCTTGTCGAGCCGTTTCAGCGTGGCACGGAACGCATACACACCGATCACGCAGGTGTCGGCCTCGGCCTGGCCATCGCCAAAAAGATCACCCAAGCACACGGCGGGACCCTTACCCTCGCGCCACGCCGAGATGGCGGGCTATCGGTCGCAGTGCACCTGCCCGCGGCCCGATCGACGCTGGCCGATCGTGGCGATCAAAGAGCTGCCGGATGTCCAATCTGGGATCGATGCCCGCCGGCGTCGACTCGACAGCCTCCGAGGGGACCCGTGGGAGCGTCGACGCACAAGAACACAGAACCGGACTGAGTACGTCTGTCTCATCCCGAGTGGCAGCGGTCGTCAGCAGCATGGCCGCGCCAAGCTCGAGATTCGGCAGTGAGCGTCGGTCAGAGCGGAGGCGGGCCTTCCTCAGCCACGCAGATTGTTTTCGGCAAGCCCAATGTTGCTGTGGCTGTCAGGTCTCGGTCAATCGGGTGTAGCGCCCTCAGAGGAGATGATGGCCGTAACGGTCTTTCGGCCGAGTCCAGAGGCCTCGGCCAGTTGGCGAATCGATGCTCCTGCCTGGTGAGCGACGCGGATCATGTCGTCACGGATTCGTGCTTCTTTGGCCGTCCTTGCGGCGCTCAGGCCCACGACCGCAAGTGCAGATCCTATCTCCCCGTCGAATCCACCTCTGTACTTGTCCAGGGCGGCAGTGGCCGCGAATACCTCGTCGTAGCTGTAGCTCATGCTTCCTCCTGAAGCGCGAGAGCGAGCTTGTCGCGAACCGCCATAAGCAGTGGAATCCGCGGCGACATGTCGACCCTGGCCTCGGACACATTGAGGTGCGTCAGCGTCATGCCAAGAAGCTCCAAAGCTTCGACCCGTTCAAGCTCGACTCTTACCACTGGTTCCATTTTAGCCACGGCTGGTCCGTCCAGGACCAGCCGTGGCCAGTCACATTCGTGGCCCATGCAAAACGCCCCGATTCCGGGCAAACCTACTTCGGTTAAACGGCGACGGTCACAGAAGGTCGAACGGCTACTTGGTGACGATACCTACACCACCAAGTAAGCTGAGGTCATGGCCAGCATCCAGGAATACCTCGTCTCATCGTCCGGCCAGCTTTCGTTGCCTGCCGCCGCCCGACACCGCTGGGATCTCGACAAGGGCGGGCCGGTCGACGTAGTTGACCTCGGCTTCGCCGTCATGATGCTCCCCAGGGGCCACGCTCGGAAGCTGCTCGACGATCTGCTTCCCAGAGACACACATGCCAACTACGTGGCCTCGCTCGCCGAGGATCCCGACCTGGCGACCACTTGATGGTCGCACTACTCGATGACCATCTGCTTCGTGACCTGCTCGCTCAGAACCTGAGCCGCGATCTGGTTCATGTATTCGGCCAGCAGGAGCCAGCGACCACCAACCTGTATCTATACCGGCTTGCCAGGAGCATTGTCTCCGCCCGAGGAGGTGCTCTGACCGGCTCCTGGTCCACTGAGCAACGCCGCCAGCTGGGCCGAAGACTTATTGAGCTGTCGGAGTCTGTTCAGGTGGTTCCGATGCGAACGCTCGCTTACCGGATGGGGGAGATCGCTGCTACCCACCGCGTTTCCACTCTGGGCGCTGAAGCGGCGGCTGCCGCCGAGCACCTGAGAGCGACGCTGTACGTGTGGGAAGGCGACGACGGCCCCGGGATCAGAACGGCCGTAACAGCAGTAGGCGCACCGTATCGGACCGTCGCACGTTGATTGCTCCCAAGACCGGCCACTCGGTCCAAACGTCGAGAGGGCCTAACTCCTTCGCCGTTGGCGAGGATGGATCGTCTCGCCGCGTGCGAGCATGGAGACGAACTGCTCGATTCGGCGCTGGCGCGTCTCGGCGCGCTTGGCAGTCGATACGCGGTAGAGGACAGCGTACCGGTTGGTGGCGTCGAGCTGATCGAACGTCGCCTTGGCCGCGGGGTTCGCAGCCAGCGATGCGGCAAGATCGGTCGGGACGGTGATCGACGACTGCCCCTCATAGGCGGTATCCCAGCTGCCGTCGGCCTTCGCCCGCTCCGCAGCGTTGAGTCCTGCGGGCTTCATGCGACCCTCATCGGTCAGTCTGATAGCGATGGCGACATTGCGCTTCGACCAGGCGCCTCCCCGGCGTCTGGGGGTGAACTTGCGGCGGAAGGTTCGTTGGTCTCGCTTTGCGAGTTGTCCGTCGACCCACCCGTGGCAGATCGCCACCTCCAGGGCGTCGTCGTAGGTCACGCTCGTCGGCTCGGTAGTGCCCTTCTTGGCCAGAACCAGCCAGACCCCGGCCGAGCTGGCTCCATGTTCATCCAGCCACCGGGACCAGTCCGGTGCGCTCGCAACGATCAGCTCTGCGTTGACGTCGGCCACCCTGTCAGTGTGCACCGAGCCGACATCGGACTTCGCCCCATCGATGGGGGGAACAAGAGTGCATCAGGTCAGGAACAGGGGCGGCGCCCATTTCCGCTAGCCTTGAAGTCATGAAGAAACTCATCATTCTCGCCGTCCTCCTAGGACTCGGCTTGGTGGCCGCCCAGAAGCTGCGCTCCAACTGACCTCCCCGGTCTCGCACTGACCCCCGGTGAGTCGGCCGTAGTTTGGATCCGAACAAGCCCAGATCTGCGACGGTCAGATTCGAACGACTCGCGACATGGTGTCCACCCGAACGGTTGCGCTTTTCAACTGCAATCAAGGCGCGAGCTTCGGTCGGGTCGGCTGGCTCTAACAGGCCCTCAGCTGGCCCGGCGGTGGTGCACCAAGTGCAGGGCGTGCGCCTGTTGAACGGTGAGCTCGTCCTCGGCCTGGCGGGCGGTGAGCTCGATGCCGACGTGGTAGGTCTGCACCAGCATCCAGCCCAGCGCTCCTGCGATGACCGTCACGAAGACCCCGGCGGCTGACAGCGCCAATCCGAGCGTCGCGCTGATCGGGGGTCCGTTCCAGTTGTCCGCATAGGAGGCGGCGGCTGCGATGAACAAGCCGAGGGCTGTCACGTTGCACAACCCGTGCGCCACGCCAACTCGTTTGGCCTGGGAGGACCGGGGCACGCCGAACATCAGGTCTACCGCGCCGGGCAACGCAGCCAGTATCGCTCCACCCGCGCCGGCCACGCTCAGCGCGATGGCCAGGTTCAACCAGAACTGGTGGTTGTTGGCCGCGTACACCGCGAAGCCGGCCAGCGCACCTGTATAGAAGGCCACCGGGTAGGCCACCAACATCGGATGCAACGGATGCCCGGCGATCCTGACTTTGCTGTACACGACCCCTCCTTCTGCTCAGCGAGGAATCTCTTCGTGAATCGTGCCCGGCCCGAGCCGGGGCTTGAGGCGAGGCAGCCAACGAGGCGCCTCACTCCACTTTCTTTATCTTCCCTACCCCAAAACGAGACGGCCTTATCCAGGTACCCGGGCCCACTGGTAGGTGGCCGATTTGGAGTGGTGCGCCGCGGTGGCCTTCCGCCCGAACACGGCCAGGCTGTCGGGGGGCAACCGGAGGCGGCGCCCGTCGAGGCGGACACCTGGATCGGATGCCGCCAGGATCGAGCCTGCGTCGACAACGACCGTGGCCGGATCAGGCCCGATCAGGCCTACCACGAGTGTCGCTGGTCGCTCCACGACTACGCCCCCGACCGCCGGTTCGGGGTGCACCGAGATCCGTTCCAACCGGCGGTCGGTCAGGTCAGGAAGACGGTGGCGGAGGCCGATGAGCTGTCGATACCAATCCAGGATCTCGCGATGAGGATCTTTGGTGAGCTCCGACCAGTCCAGTCGAGACCGCTCGAACGTGGCGGGATCTTGAGGGTCGGGGACCTGCTCCACTGACCAACCGAACGTAGAGAACTCCGAGCGCCGTCCCTCGGTCACGGCCTGCGCCAGCTCCGCGTCGTCGAAGTCGGTGAAGTATTGCCACGGGGTCGCCGCACCCCACTCTTCACCCTGGAAGAGCAAAGGAACGAATGGTGATGTCAGCAGGAGGCCGGCGGCCACCTTGAGGCGCCCCAGTGACATCAAGGCGCTGCTCCGCTCGCCCGTCGCCCGGTTGCCGACCTGATCGTGGTTCTGGGTGCTCACGACGAAGCGATCGCCGGTCAGCCCGTCGGGCGGCCGGCCGTGAGTCCTTTGCCGGTGCTCCGACCACTCGCCGTCGTAGACCCACGCCTGACGTAGCGCCTTGGTGAGCTGTTCGAGGCTTCCGAAGTCCTGGTAGTACCCGTTCGCCTCGCCCGTGAAGGCGGCGTGCCAGGCGTGATGCCAATCGTCGGCCCAGACCGAGTCAAGGCCGTAGCCTCCCTCCCGAGCGCTGCGCACCAGCCTCGGGTCGTTGCGGTCGGACTCGGCAATGAGCCACAAAGGTCGACCCTCATGGCTGGCTGCGGCATGAACCTCGTCGGCCAGCTGCTCGAGGAAGGTGAACGCGGAGTCGTCGACCAGCGCGTGCACGGCGTCGAGGCGCAGACCGTCGAGGTGGTACTCCCGGAGCCACATGAGGGCGTTGTCCACCAAGAAGCGCCGCACTTCGTCGCTTCCGGGCCCGTCGAGATTGACTGCGTCACCCCAGTTCGTCCGGTGCCTGGCGGAGAAGTAGGGCCCGAACTCGGCCAGGTAATTGCCGGCCGGCCCGAGATGGTTGTACACGACATCGAGGATCACCCCGATACCGGCCCCGTGGGCGGCGTCGACCATGCGTTTCATGCCGTTCGGCCCACCATACGAACGATGGGGCGCGAACAGGCCCACGCCGTCGTAGCCCCAGCCCCGGGACCCGGGGAACGTGGTTATCGGCATCATCTCTACGGCAGTGACGCCGAGGCGCCGCAAGTGGTCCAGCTTGGTGCTCACACCCGCGCAGGTCCCCTCGGGTGAGAACGTCCCCACGTGCAGCTCGTACAGCACCGCCCCGGCCAGGTTGAGCCCTCTCCATTCCCCGTCAGTCCATCCGAACGCGTCGTGGTCGACCGCCTCGGACAAACCCTCTGGGCCGTCCGGCTGGTACCCCGAGCGGGGATCAGCCCGCACCGCCCCGCCATTCAACGAGTACCCGTACCGATCACCCGCGATCGGGCTCACTCCCTCCGCCGCCCACCAGCCACCGGGCCGGCCGCTCATCGTGATCCGCTGGCCATTGCGCACCAGCTCCACTCGGTGGGCGCGGGGGGCCCACACCGTGTATTCCGAATTCACCCTCAGATGCTGTCGCAAAACCCGCGGGAGGGAGAAGGGCGGCGGCTCGTCCTCGACCGACTCGTCTCTTCGCTCGCGTCCACGGTACGGGATGAGCCGCCGCCTTCTCCCACCCGCGACAGCATCTCAGATGCTGCTCTCGAGCACCGCGAGGGGACCGTGGCCTAGTAAAACACTGACCGGCACGGCGCTGTCACCGGGCCAGTCCCCGCCGGCTGCCGGTCCTTCGGGACCGACCAGGGGATGCCAGCGTCCGGGCGGCAGCTCGACCCGGGTGTCGCCCCAATTGCCGGCCAGGCGGCGCAGGTGCCGGCCGGCCAGCACGAGAACCGATCCTCGACTGAACGCTATGAGCTGCGGGGCCGCCCCGCCGCTCACAGGAAGCTCGAGGTAGACACCGTTGGAGTACATCTGGGGGTGGCGCCGGCGGTGGTCGAGGAGCCGACCGGTGAGCCATACCTTGGCCGGGTCCGCTGGCCCGTGGCGCGAGAGGGCATCGCCTTCCCAAGCCTGGCCGGCTTGCAACTCGGATTCGAGGCGCGAGAAGTCGACGAGCCGCCGGTTGTCCGGGTCGACCAGGCTGTGATCCCACGTTTCGGTGCCCTGATAGACGTCGGGTATGCCGGGGCAGGTCAACAGCAGCGTGGTCTGGACGAGGGACGTGGCCCGTCCCATTTCGACGATCTGCTGGTCGTGCAAGAACCCCTCCAGCCTGGAGACGAAGACCTCGTCGTCGAGCACGTCGGAGACGAACTTGCGCAGGCTGTAGTCGTAGTCTGCGTCAGGATCGGTCCACGACGTGTACACCTTCGCCTCCTTGGCTGCCTTCTCCATGTAGCCGAGCAGCCGGTCTCTGGAGATGGGCCACGCCCCGACCAGGGTCTGGAACAACAAGTAGCGGATGTTGTAGTCGGGCCCCGCAGATGACGCGTGGCCGTCGGTCATGGTCATCCACGAGGTCGCCTCGGCTTCCCATTCGGCGGCGATCTCACTCAGCAAGCTGATACGAGCCCGCACGTCCGGGCTGCGCTTGGTGTCGTGGGTGGCCAACGCCAGCATGCTCTCCGGCGCCCGCTGTGCCGATTCGGCGGTGGCGGCGTGGAAGTCGGCCAGCGGTGTGCCGAACACTCCGGGGTCGCCCCCCACCTCGTTCAAAGACACCAGCCGGTTGTACCGGTAGAACGCGGTGTCCTCGACCCCCTTGGCCATGACCGGGGCGCTTACTTGGGGCAGCGTCTGAGCGAACTCGGCCTCGGCCTGCCCCGGCCAATCGAGAAGAACCAGTTCCCCGATGAATTCGAGCAGCTCGGGGTCCGTCTCGGGAGCCGCCTCCCGGGCGTCCTGGATGGCGGCCCGCACATGATCGACGTCTTCTTCTCGGCGGGCCCGGTCCGGTTGTACGTATGTTCGGTAGAGGGGGAACGAAGCAAGCACGGCTCGAAGCGCCTCGTGGACCTCGCGGCGGGTCCGGTCCCGCTGGCGGCGGTGGTTCTCGCAGATTCCCTGCAAGAGACGGGCCAGCCGGTCCATCTCCGGTGCCAGCTCCTCGGTCATGATTTGCAGTTTCGCCTTGCGCGCCACCTCGCTGTACAGCGCCGATTCTCCGGTGAGGTTGGCATAGCACTTGCTGACCAGCTCCTCGCCGGTCTGGTCTACGAGCACGTTGGCCACTCGAGCGATGAAGTCGTACCCGGTGGTGCCTTGCACCGGCCATTCCTCGCGCAGATGCTCGCCTGGATGAAGGATCTTCTCCACCGCTACGTAGCTGGCTGGGACGAGCCGGCGCAGGCGTTGCAGGTATCCCTCCGGGTCCCGGAGGCCGTCGACGTGGTCGACCCGCAGACCGGACACCTTTCCCTCCCGCACCAGTCGGGCGACCAGCTCGTGGGTGTCGGCGAAAACCTGCTCTTCCTCGGCCCGTAGGCCTACGAGGGTCTCGATGTTGAAGAACCGGCGGTAGTCGAGCTCTTCCCGACCGACCCGCCAGTAGGCCAGCCGGTAGTTCTGGCGGCGGAGAAGTCGATCCAGCTCGTCGGGATCCTGATTGATCCGCTCCAGCTCCTGGTCTATAGCGGAGGCCACCTTCGGCTCGCTGTCGCAGAGTGTGGCGAGGCTGTCACGCAGCTGCTCTTTGTCCTGGTGGCGAATCATCACCGCGACCGCGTCAGTGATCCGGGCGTGGGGCAGGGCGCCGAAGGCCTCCGCCACAACCCTCAACGGTGCCGACTCGACCATCTCGGCCGCCCGGGCCAAGAAGTCGTCCTGGGACCGGGGTGACAGGGGCAGCTCGTGGTCGCCGTAGACGGTCAGGAACGAGCCGCCGTCTCGTCTCACCTTCACCTCCCGGCGTTCCAACGCCCGGCCGTACCGGTCGGCAAGGACCGGTACCAGCACGGCCGGCTCGGGCATCTGCCAATCGATGTCGAAGTAGGACGCGTACGGGCTGGCCGGTCCGTTCTCCAACACGTCCCACCACCAGCGGTTGGCCTGTCCGTCGATGGCCATATGGTTCGGGACGATGTCCACGGTGAGGCCGAGCGCCCGACCCCGGGCCACCTCCGCCAGATGATCCAAGCCCGTCGGGCCGCCCAGCTCAGCAGACAGCCGGGAATGGTCGACTACGTCGTAGCCGTGCGTGCTGCCCGCTGCGGCCTGCAGGATGGGCGACAGGTACAGATCGCTTATGCCGAGCGTGTCCAGGTACGGGACGATCGTTGCGGCCTGCTCGAAGCCGAACTCGCCCCGTAGCTGGAGCCGGTAGGTGGCCCGGCGGGGGGCGCCATCGGTTAGAAGCGGGAAGGCCGCGCTTCGCACGCTGACCTCTTCACCTGATCGATCATCGCGGCCAACCAAAGGTGCTCGATTCCACGTCTATACCCACAGTCGCCAGAGGGCAACTCACTGGGCGGGTGCGTTCAGGCGGCCGGCCCCGCTTCTGAGTCGGGGATCCGCGACCGACCTCCGTAAGGCTCGGCAAAAGAGCCAGGACGCAGAGCGGCTCTCGTTGGATCCCGCTATCGTCGGCCGCGTGGGTCCAGAAGTAGGTGAACAGCCGAACGCGGTGATCGCAGTCGCTGCATCAGCCGGCGGCGTAGAGGCTCTTCAGGACTTCGTCGCCCAGCTCTCTCGTGACATCGAGGCAGCGGTGCTGGTCGTCCTCCATGTCCCGCCGGCAGGTCCGAGCGTGCTACCGGGGATCCTTGGGCGAGCTGGCCCCTTACCCGCCCGCCACGCCAAAGACGGCGAGCGGCTGGAACCAGGGGTGATCCTGGTGGCCCCTCCCGACCGTCACCTCACCGTCGAGGACGGCCAGGTGAGGGTACTCCCTGGCCCACGCGAGAATGGGCACCGGCCCTCCGCTGACACGCTGCTGCGCAGCGCGGCGGAGCAATACGGCCAACA
>JAFAWZ010000269.1 GCA_019241495.1 Acidimicrobiales bacterium
GTCCAGGACTGCGATCAAAGGGTTCCTTTCGTGGACGGCACGCCTGTACCCTCCACGCGGACTGCGTCTCGAAACGCCCGGGCCACCGCCTTGAACGACGCCTCGAGAATGTGATGGGTGTTGCGGCCCGAGATCATGCGGACGTGCAGTGTGACCCCGGCCGCCGTCACCAGGGCCCGCCAGAATTCCTCGGCCAGCTGCGGGTCGAAAGGCGGGTTGCCGAGCGGGTAAGCCTCCCCGCCCGCACCAGGATCGACCTCGTACACGAGGAACGGGCGACCTGACAGGTCGAGTGCCACAGAGATGAGGGCCTCGTCCAACGGGACGTCTATGGACGCGAAGCGGCGTACGCCGTCCTTGTCACCGAGCGCCTCGCGCAGGCATTCGCCGAGCGCGATCCCGACGTCCTCCACGGTGTGGTGGGCGTCGACGGCCAAGTCCCCCGTCGCCGCGACGGACATGTCGAAGCCGCCGTGCTTGGCGAGCTGGGCCACCATGTGATCGAAGAACGGCAACCCGGTCTGCACGGCGGCCGCTCCGGCACCGTCTATGTCGAGGGTTATGTCGATGGTCGTCTCTTTGGTGGAGCGCGACCGCGACGCCTGGCGCTTCACAGGACCTCCCCGAGAGCTGCCAGGAACCGGTCGTTCTCCTCCGGTGTGCCGACCGTCACCCGCAAGCAACCGGCCAGGCCGGGCCAGCTGGACGTGTCACGGACCAGTACCCCCCGATCCAGCAGGCCGGCCCACACCTCGTCGCCCTTGCGCCGCCCGGGCCGGAACAGGATGAAGTTGGATTGAGACGGCCAGGCGGTGAGAGGAAGAGATGCGAAGGCGGCGAGGATGCGCTGGCGCTCGCGGACGATCAGCGCGACCCGCTCCTCCATTTGTCCGGCAAATTTGAGGGCCAACCGGCCCGCCGCCTGCTTGAACGAGTCGAGGTGGTAGGGCAGGGCGACCCGCTCCAGGGCGGTCACGACCCGAGCCGGCCCGACCAGGTAGCCGAGGCGGGCGCCGGCCATCGACCATGTCTTGGAGAAGGTCCGGATCACGGCTAAGGGGCGCTCGTCGTCGATCAAAGACAGCGCCGACCACGCCGCGAACTGGCCGTACGCCTCATCGACGACCACCAGCCCGGGGGCGCCTTCCAGGACGGCCCCGACGGTGGGCGGGCTGTCGGCGAGGCCGGTTGGGTTGTTCGGTGAGCAGAGGAAGGTGAGGACGGGGTCCTCGGCGGCCTGCACCCGGGCCACTTCGTCCAGGTCCAAGGAGAAGTCCCGATGGCGGCCGCCCTCGGCCGCGGCAGTGCCGGTCAGGTGAGCGATGTGGGAGTGCAGGGCATAGGTCGGCTCGAACACAGCGACGCGCCGGCCGGGGCCGCCGTAGGCCAGACACAGGGATTGGATCACCTCGTTGGAGCCGTTGGCGCAGAACACCTGCTCCGGGGCGACACCGTGGAAGGCCGCCAGCGCAGCCCGCAGCTCGCTCGCCGAGCGGTCGGGGTAACGGTTGAACTGGATGCGGTGCAGTTCGTCCACCAGCATCTCGGTCCACTCGGGCGGTGGCGGCAGGGGGGACTCGTTGGTGTTGAGCCGCACCGGCACCTCGACCTGAGGCGAGAGGTAGCCCTCGCGCAGGCCGAGATCAGGCCGGGGCTCGGGGAGGGTCATGACCGGCCGCTGCTCGGGCCCGGAAGGCGCAACCGGATGGACTCGGCGTGGGCGGCCAGCCCCTCGGACTCGGCCATGGCGATCACCGTTGGCGCCAGCCGCTCCAGGCCCGAGCGGTCCATGTCCACGACGTGGATGTAACGGCAGAAGTCCGCGACGCGCAGGGCGCTTCCGAACCGGGCCGACCGGGCCGTGGGCAGGACGTGGTTGGGCCCGGCCGCGTAGTCGCCGGCGCTGGCCGGGGCCCACGGGCCGAGAAACACCGCCCCGGCCGAGCGGACGTCCGGCACCAGTGCCTCGGGGTCAGCGGTCATGAGCTCCAGGTGCTCGGCCACCACCGCGTTGGCCACGGCCATGGCCTGGTCGGGGCCGTCGACCAGCACGCAGTAGCCGCCCCGGGCCAGGGTCGCCTCGATCTCGGCCCGGCGGGGCGAGGCGTCGGTGAGGCGGGCGATCTCGGCGTCGATACCCGCGGCGGCCGCCTCCGACCAGGTGATCAGGTAGGCCAGACCGTCCGGTCCGTGCTCCGCCTGCACGATCAGGTCGACAGCGGCCAGGGTCGGGTCGGTCGAGTCGTCGGCTACCACAGCCACTTCGGAGGGCCCGGTGAAAGCGGACGGCACGCCCACCGTGCCCTCGCCGGCGACCAGCCGTTCGGCGATGGCGACGTAGCGGTTGCCCGGCCCGACGATCACGTCGACAGCCGGCACCGACTCGGTGCCATAGGCCAGGGCGGCGACCGCCTGGGCGCCCCCGATTCGGTACACCTCGTCCACCCCGGCGATGGCGGCGGCAGCCAGGATGGGGATCGCGAGACGTCCGTCGGGGCCCGGTGGCGAGCACATGGCCAGCTCGCCCACCCCGGCGACCCGGGCCGGCGCCGCGGTCATGAGCACGGTCGAGGCCAGCGGGGCCCGCCCGCCCGGCACGTACAGCCCGGCCCGCTCGACCGGCCGGCGCAGCTCCCGGACCGACACCCCGTGGCGCGCGTAGGTCCCGTCGGGGTGGAGCTGGGAGCGGTGGTAGTCGGTGATGTTGTCGTGGGCCGCCTCGAGGGCCTGGCGCAGGGAGGCGGGGACCTCGTCGAGGGCGGCCTTCACCTCGTCGGGAGGGACCCTGATCTCGTCGATGCGCACGTGGTCGAAGCGTTCGGTGGCCAGGCGAAGAGCCCCGTCCCCGCCGCGTCGGACCTGGTCGAGGATGGTGCGCACGCTGGCGACGGCCGCCTCGTCGTCCACGACCACCGGGGCGGGCAGCCGGTCGCGCAGCGCCCCGGTGACGCCGCGGAGATCGAGGCTGGTGAGGGCCGGCATTGGATCCATGATGGTATTAGCTATGACCACTTACGCCGAACTGAGTTCTGTGGCCACCCGGCTGGACGAGCTGGTGGGGCGGGTGACCGAGATCGCCGATCGGTTGGCCGTCGACGAACGGGACCAGGTCGGCCCCGAGCTGTTCGAGGTGGAACGGACGCTGCGCACCGCCTCGCGCCGGCTGAAGAGGGTGCTCGACCGGTAGCCGCCCCACCGCTGTACCTGGGCGCCCTGCGCCGCTCCGCCCCCGACCCCGGGCCCCCATTGTTAGCCGAGCTAACTGTGGACCGTTTCGTCGTTTGTGACGCGTTAGCCGCAAATAGTGCGCATAACGCGTCACAAACGGGCCAACGCGTCACAAACAGCCACGGGAGGGCCGAGACCTTGGGCCAGCCGCTTGACCTGGCCCCGTCCGCGACGCCCGCAACCCGCAGCTGTCTAGCCGCCCGGCGCCGAGGCCCGGCCCCGCCGCGCCCCAGCCGACGCGCCCGCCCGCGCTGGCAACACGACCTTGAACGCCGACGGGCAGAAGTCGGCCAGCGCACAGTCGGCGCAGCGGGGCCGGCGGGCCACGCACACCCGCCGCCCGTGGAGGATCACCCTGAGGCCGAACGAACCCCACGACGCCGCCGGCAGCAAGGCACACACGTCCGCCTCGATCTTCACCGGGTCCGTCGACGCGGTCAGCCCGAGCAGCCTGGTGAGCCGGGCCACGTGGGTGTCGACGGCCAGGCCAGGCAGGCCGAAGCCGACGCTGCGGATCACGTTGGCGGTCTTCCGGCCCACACCGGGAAGGGTGACCAGGTCCGCCGTCTCCGTCGGCACCTCGCCCCCGAAGCGGCCTTCGATGGCCGCCCCCAGGCTGATGATGCTCTTCGTCTTCGAACGGAAGAAGCCGGTGGGGTAGATGATCTGCTCCACCTCGGCGGGATCCGCGGCAGCCAGGTCTCCCGGTCCGGGATAGCGCTTGAACACCGCCGGCGTGACCGAGTTGACCCGCTCGTCGGTGGTCTGGGCGGACAACACAGTCGCCACTGTCAGCTGGAACGGTGTCTCGAAGTCGAGCTCGCACAGCTCCTGGGCCGTACCTGGATAGAGCCCGGCCAAACGGCGATCGGTCTCTGACGCCCGTCCCTTGGCGGTCCTCGGCTTCCCAGGCACACGGCAAGAGTAGGGCTCGGCGGTCACCCGAGCCGGTACCCTTCGGGCAGTGCGGCACCGGATAGAGATCAAGACCCAGATGGGGCGCCCCGACATCGACGCCGTATCGGTCCTGCTGGCCGAGGCGACCGCCGCGGACGCCCATGCCGCCATCGATGAGCATGCCTGGCTCGATCTGGTCCAAGGTGGCCGGGCCGGCTTCGCCGGCCTGGTGGCGTGGGCCGACGGGCACGACCATCCTGTGGGTTACGCCCAGGTCATGCGTGGCTCGGGCAGTTGGGCCCTCGAGTACGTGGTCGATCCCCACCACCGCACGCCTGGGAACACCGTCGGCGCGGATCTGGTCACCACGGCGGCCCAGGTCATCGCCCGAGCAGGAGGTGGTCATGTCCACATGTGGGTGAACCAGCCCCGGCCCGAGCACGACCGGGTAGCCCGCTCCATCGGCCTCCTCCCGGGCCGCAGCCTCTACCAGATGCGCCGGCCCCTCCCCTACGACCTCGACTCCCCCGACCCGGCGTTCCGGACCCGGCCCTTCCGGGTGGGTTTCGACGAGGACGAATGGCTGGAGGTCAACAACCGGGCCTTTCATTGGCACCCCGAGCAGGGCGGCTGGGACCTGGCGACGCTCAAGCAGAGGGAGGCCGAGCCCTGGTTCGACCCGGGCGGGTTCCTGCTCCACGAGGACGTCGAAGGCCGCCTGGACGGCTTTTGCTGGACGAAGATCCACGCCGACCACGACCCGCCCCTCGGGGAGATCTACGTCATCGCCGTCGATCCCGCGGCCCGCCACCCCGAGCGGGGACTGGGGCGCAAGCTGGTCGCCGCCGGCCTAGACCATCTCTACGGCGAGGGCCTCCTCACGGGAATGCTCTACGTGGACGCGGACAACGCCAAGGCCGTCAAGCTCTACGTCGACATGGGGTTAGTCGTGAACCACATCGACCAGGCCTACGTGGGCGACATCCCGGCTGCCGCGGCTTCCGTCCCATGATCCCCACGTGAGCAAGGCCGCGCACCGGGGCCCGTACGACCTCAGCCGGGAGGACCTGGCCGGCCTTTTGCCCGACGAGCCCCGCTACCGGGTCGATCAAGTGTGGCAGGCGCTCTACGGCCAATCGCGGCGGCTGGAGGAGATGACCGGCCTCCCGAAAGAGCTGCGAGCAAGGCTGGCCGATGAACTGTCACCATCGCTGACAATGCTGGCCGAGTCGCGTTCGACGGACGGACGGACGACCAAGTGGCTGTGGTCGGGATCGGGTCGATCGGCCGTCGAGACGGTCCTGATGCTCTATCCGGACCGGGCCACGGTATGTGTTTCCAGCCAGGCCGGCTGCGCCATGGGCTGCAGCTTCTGCGCCACCGGCCAGGCCGGCTTCGTGCGTCATCTGACAACGGGTGAGATCCTCGAGCAGGTGGCCGCGGCCCGGCGGGCCGGGGGGTCCCGGCGGCTCACCAACGTGGTCTTCATGGGGATGGGAGAACCGCTCGCCAACTACGACTCGGTGTGGGGCGCGGTGACCCGCATACATGCCGACATGGGCATCTCGGCCCGCCACATCACCGTCTCCACCGTCGGGGTCCTGCCTGGGATCCGCCGGCTGGCTCGCGAGGACCTTCCGGTCAACCTGGCCGTGTCCCTTCACGCCGCCAACGACCGGCTGCGTAACACCCTCGTTCCGCTCAACAAGCGCTACCCCCTTGGTCCCCTGACCGAGGCGTGCCGGCAGTACCTGACCGCCAAGGGCCGGCGTCTCTCCTTCGAGTGGGCCCTCATCTCCGGGGTCAACGACCGCCCGTCCGACGCCGACGAGCTGGCCGGCCTGGCCCGGCCGCTCTCCGCCCACGTGAACCTGATCCCCCTGAACCCGACCCCGGGCTACCAGGTCCGGG
Organism: Acidimicrobiales bacterium; assembly: GCA_019241495.1. Taxonomy (GTDB): domain Bacteria; phylum Actinomycetota; class Acidimicrobiia; order Acidimicrobiales; family Palsa-688; genus JAFAWZ01. Next base: position 6,037 of record JAFAWZ010000269.1, read on the forward strand.
GGACCGACCCGGCAGGTGTGCGCCGCTTCCGGGACGATCTGAGAGCCCGGGGCGTGAACACCACCGTCCGGCGCAACCGGGGCACCGACATCGACGCGGCCTGCGGTCAACTGGCGGCCCGGGCGGCGCGACTACCGCTCGAGCCGGTGCCACACTGATTGACATGTCCCAACTTCGCTGGATCGACAAGACCCAGCCGCAAACCCTCATGATGGCGACCCTCATCATGTACATCAACGCCGCGTTCGGCCTTCTGGACGGGATGGTCGTGTGGTTCCCGCTCGGGACGGTGTTGGTGGTCGGCCAGGTGGCGGCGGCCATCGGCATCGCCAACGAGAAGAAGTGGGGCTACTGGCTCGGTGTCGTCCTGACCGCGCTGTTCTTGGCGTACATCATCTTGCACTTCTCCTTCTTTGCCATCATCAACCTGCTCTTCGGCGGGGCCCTCCTCGCCCTCCTGCTCCACCCGCAGAGCCGCGAGTACCGCCGGGTGTGGTTCCGCTGGTGATTTGGAAACTCCGCTGGTGATTTAGAAACAGAGGGCAGAGTCGCCTACCCTGACCGGTCATGACCATCACGATCGACGGCGTCCAAGGCCTGAAGGACCGCGTCGGTGAGCACCTCGGCTACAGCGAGTGGCACGAGGTGACCCAGGAGCAGGTCAACTCCTTCGCCGACGCCACCGGCGATCATCAGTGGATCCACGTCGACGTGGCCCGGGCCAAGGCCGGCCCCTTCGGAGCTCCGATCGCCCACGGATACCTGACGTTGTCGTTGATGCCCGCCCTGTTGGCCGAGATCCTGCGGGTGTCCAAGGTCGCCATGGCCGTAAACTACGGGCTGGACAAGCTCCGTTTCCCCGCGCCTGTCCCCGTCGGTTCGAAGGTCCGCGCCGGTGTGACCCTGGACCGGGCGGACGACGTGGCCGGCGGGGTGCAGGTGGTGCTCAACACCACCTTCGAGATCGAGGGCGGGGGCAAGCCGGTGTGCGTGGCCGAAGTCCTCTTCCGGTACTACACCTGACCCTTCCCCAGGGCGACGACAAGCGCCGCGCCGTGCGGAGCATGTTCGACGCCATCGCGCCCCGCTACGACCTGGTCAACCGGGTGATGACCTTCGGGCTCGACCGCGCCTGGCGGCGGGCGACGGTCCGGGCCCTCGACCTGGCCGTCGGGTCGGCGGTGCTCGACCTGGCCTGCGGGACCGGGGACCTCTGCCGCGAGCTGGCCTCCTCCGGGCACCGACCCGTCGGCGCCGACCTGTCGCTCGGGATGCTGCACCACGCTCGAACCGCGGCCCCGCTGGTGCAGGCCGACGCGGTGTACCTGCCCTTCCCCGACGGGTCTGTCGACGGGGCCACCTCGGGCTTCGCCCTGCGCAATTTCGTCGACCTGGCGGCAGTCTTCGCCGAGCTGGCCCGAGTGGTGCGCCCGGGCGGGCGCATCGCCCTGCTCGACGTGGCCGCCCCGACCAACGCGGTGCTGCGCACGGGCCACGCCGTGTACTTCCGCCATGTGGTGCCGAGGATCGGCGGCCTGTTGTCGGATCGTCAGGCTTACGCCTACCTGCCCAGGTCGGTGGCCTACCTGCCCACCGGGGACGGCTTGGTCGACCTGCTCGGAGAAGCCGGCTTCGGAGCGCTGCGCCGGCGACTGCTGAGCGGTGGCATTACCCAGTTGGTGACCGGCACCCGTAGGGTGGTGCCGTGACCATCCAGGCCGTCACCATCCAGGCCAGGACCACGCGCCTGCCCGAGCCGCCCGACCTGCTTGCTGAAGCCGGGGACGACGGGCTGCTGTTCAGGGACGAGCACGGCGGCCTGGCCGGACGGGGCGTGGCCATGCGCATCGAGTTGCCCGACGGCCTTTCCGATCCGGAGCGGTTCGCCCAGGTGACGGAGATACTTCGCGCCATCCCGACCCGGGACCCGATCGGCCGGCCCGGGACAGGGCCCGTGGCCATCGGCGCGCTGGCCTTCGATCCGAGTGTGCCAGGGCATCTCGTCGTGCCCGCCGTCGTCTACGGCCGGGCCGGCGACGAGGGCTGGGTGACGAAGATCTCGGGATCCTCGCCCCCGGCTGCGGTCCGCGGCGGCGAACCGCCCGACGAGTTCAGCCTCACGCCAACCATGACCCACGCCGAGTGGCGCGACCTGGTGGCCGAGACGGTGGCCGTGCTGGAACGGGGTGAGATGGCCAAGGTCGTACTGGCCCGGCGCATCGACATCGCGGCCAACCGCCCCTTCGTCGTCTCCGACGTCCTGGAACGCCTGGTCGCCCTCTACCCCTCCTGCTCGGTGTTCTCGATCGATGGCTTCCTCGGGGCCAGCCCGGAGCTGCTGATCGCCCGGCGGGGCGATCGGGTGGAGAGCCACCCGCTCGCCGGCACGGTGGCGCGCAGCGGCGACGCCCACGGCGACGAGGAGCTGGTAGCCCGCCTCATGTCGTCGGCCAAGAACCGGCGGGAGCACCAGGTCGTGGTGGACACCATCACCTCGGGGCTGGCGCCCTACTGCGATCACCTGGACGTCCCGGCCGAGCCATCCGTGATGGGCCTGCGGAACGTCTCCCATCTGGCGACGCACATCACCGGGCGACTGATCGCCGGGAAACTGGGAGAACGCCCACCCTCGGCCTTGGAGCTGGTGGCTGCCATCCACCCCACCCCGGCGGTGGGAGGGAACCCGGCCGAGGCCGCGGTGCGCTACCTCCAGAAGGTGGAGGGCTTCGACCGCGGCCCATACACGGGGCCGGTCGGTTGGATGGACGCCCGCGGTGACGGCACCTGGATGCTCGGCATCCGCTGCGGCGAGGTGGCAGGCGCCACGGCCCGCATCTATGCGGGCAACGGCATCGTGGCCGGCTCCGACCCGGTGGACGAGCTGGCCGAGACCCAGCTGAAGCTGCAGGCCCTGCTCGCCGCGCTGGTCAGGCCCTGAGCGCGGTGGCCACGGCCGCGTCGAGCCGGTCGTGGGCCCCAACGTTGGTCGACCGGTCGGACTTGACGACCGCCACCCGGCAGCCCGGTTCGCCAGCGCGGGCCAGGAACCCGTCGAGCTGATCTCTGGTGCTCACCCGCTCCGCTTGCACCCCATAGCCGCGGGCCAGCCCGACCAGGTCCACCCCGTGCGGGGTGCCCCAGTATCGCTCGAACCGCTCCTCGGCCAGTTCCCGGGCCTGAGGCAGGAACGAGAAGATGCCGCCCCCGTCGTTGTCCACGACGAGGATCGACATGCGCACATCGCGGTTTCCGACCCACAACAGTGACCCCAGGTCGTAGAGGAACGCCAGGTCCCCGACCAGGGCAGTGGTGGGCCGGCCCTCGG
>JAFAWZ010000114.1 GCA_019241495.1 Acidimicrobiales bacterium
CATCGAGACCGTCCGGCGCACCGGCCGCGGATTCCGGAACTTCGACAACTATCGCCTCAGACTCATACTCGCCCTCGGCGTCAAATGGCATACTCCACCCGCCGCTCGAATCAGAAGCCGCCAACCACGCTTCGTCGCGTAGAGCCGGTTTTTCGCTTCGGGCTACTAGCTATCGATGAGCTGGCCGGTTTGGACGGCTGGCGTGCGTAGATTCGCCGTACGATGTCTCGGCCTCGCAAGCTAGACAAGCAGACCATGCGGCTCATCGCCGCCGGGATCCGCACCGGTGCCACCCTCGACGACGCCGCCGCCGTAGCCGGCGTGTCGAGCCGGTCCATTTTTCGGTGGGTCAAAGACGGCGGCGCAGCCAGTGAATACCGCGACCGTGAGGCGTCGGGTGTGCGCATCGATCCTGGGCAGCGCCGCACCCTCAGCGCCTACGACCTGGCATGCGCCGATCTCTTCGACACCGTCAGGGAGGCCCGCGCCGATTTTGCCATCCGGCACGCCGACGTGGTCGTCACCGCTGCGACCCAGCCCCGCCAACAGGTGACGACCATCACCCGCGAGATACCTGGCCCGGATGGGAAGCTGATCACGACGACTGAGCGGCGGGTTGAAATGCTGCCGCCAGACGAGCGCGCCGCCCAGTGGCTGCTGAGCCGCCGCCTGCCGCAGACGTGGGGTCGCACGCAGCGGATCGAAGTGTCGGGCCCGGATGGCGGTGAGATCCCGATCCCGACCGACGAACTACGAGAGCAGGTCCTCACGAAGCTCGCAGCGCTGGCCGGCCCGACCCCGCGGCTACCGCCTGGCACTGACCTCGGGGATGTGATCGACGCCGAGGTCGTGACGGAGGATCTGGCCGATACGCGGGATCTGACCGGCGTGCCTGATATTGACAGCTCTGGAGAGCCGCCTAGAAACGCTCAGGATCGGAGTAATCCGCCGGTTGGTACCGATACCGCATCCGACACGGATTACGGCTCAGAACGGCTGTCACGGATCGATGGGCCGGACGCTCCCGACCCCCGACCATTCGAGCATCGCATCCCGGACCGGATCGGCTCGAATTCCCGCAGCATCAGCCTCAACGTGCTGGCGCCCGATCCCCAAGGAGACTGGTGATGTCTATCCCGATGGAACCGGCCGGCCCGATGTTCAGCGACGACGAACTCGAGCGCATCCGGCGGGCCAACGACGAGCACGGCCCGGACGAAGCCATGCGGCTGATGCAACAGCTCGGCGCCGGCCGCGCCAAGGAGATGTCCGCCCGCTACTACCGGGAGGCCGCCGAGGCCGATGCGTTCGAGACGGACCGGCCCGATCTTGTGCTCGACATCGACCGCGACGAGGACTACGGCGGATGAGCGGTACCGACCCGGCCGCCGTTTTCGACCGGGACGACAAGGCGGACCGGCCGGTGGTACCGAGACGGGTGACCCGCCTGTCAATGCCCTACTCCGGTGACTGGGCCGAGAAGTTGGCCCCCTTGCCCCCTCAGATGGAACTATCCGAAGACGCCGAGCGGAGGATCAACCGGTGCCGAAAGTGGTTCATCCACAAACGGCCAGCCGATGTTCCCCGCTGCGACCATCTCGACCAGGCCGGCCCGGCGCTACGAGGACTGATCTGCGTGATCCACCCGAAGGGCGGCATCAAATGTGCCGAGTGTCTCTGCCGGCATCGGATGACCAAGCATAAGGCGACCACCTGCATGTTTCTGATGTGTGATGAGCCGCCGGCGACAACGCTGATCGTGGCGTCGTGGTGCGCGTCGGTATCCATGATCGATCTGCGCCGGGTCGGGCTGGTCGGCTGGGATCTCTGCGTCCGCCACATGCGCCCGCTATCTTGGTCGCCGCGCGCATCCTCCGGGTAGGTCTGGGGGCGCCCCGGCAGTAGAAGGGGTCCGGCGTGGGCGCTCCGATCTTCCGGAGGCCCCCGCATGCCCCGCCCCGCCCGCCCGTTCCCTGTCCACCAGCTAGCCCCGCTGCCCGATCTCCCGGAGATCCCGACTCTCGGAGCGTCCGACGCGACCCTCCAGGCGTTCGTCGCTTCCTGCGACACCTTCGTAGCCGGCCTACCGGCCGACTTCGACACCGCCTCGCTCACCGCTGCCGACACCGACAGGTTGGAACGTCTCGCCGACGCCCGAGACGCGGCCGCAGGGCAACTCTCAGCGATAGCCGCATCCGCTGGCCGACCGGCACCGGGTCCGCGGGCACAGGATGTGCTCGACCGGATCCGCGCCACCCGGGGCCTAGCCGCATCCTCGGGCGCCGGGCTGCCACCCCTCCCCGCCCAGCCCCGCGCCTCCTCCTCCCCTTCGGCGGCCGCAGGGCGCGAAAGGTTCGTCGAGCCCACGCGAGGGCAAGAGATCGGCGGGATCTTGGAGGTCGCCGATCGGTTCGCGACAGCGATCGACGAAATCAAGACGCAAATGCGGACCGGCAGCGAGATCCTGGACGGCCGGCTGACCCTCGCCTCGATGCGCTCGACGATCCCGGCCGGGCGGCACCTCACGAAGGAGCCTCGCGCGGACTGGGCGGCGATCGAAGCCGTCACCGGCCCCCAGGCGTTGGCCGCGTCGGGCGGTCTGTGCGCCCCGCTCGAGCCGTACTACGACGTGCTCGAGATAGCGGGGGCGCAACGCCCTGTGCGTGGCGCGCTGCCGACGTTCGGTGTGGAGCGCGGCGGTATCCAGCTGATCCCGCCGCCCACCCTCTCCAGTGTCGGCCCGCAGGCCCGGACAGTCGCGGACGCCGCGACGACAAACGCGGCGAACACGGTGACGTCGAACACGGCCCGTTTCGTGAGCTACGACATCGGGGCGACGATCACCGGCTCGGGGATCCCCGCGTCGACTGTGATCATCGGCGTCTCGGCCGATCAGAAGACGGCGACGATCTCGAACAACGCGACCGCGACAGCTTCGGGCGTGTCGATCACGATCACCGACCCGGGCGCGACCGGCTACATCACCGCAGCGCAGGATGCTCTCGGTTTGACCGGCACGGCCGGCCAGGTCGCCTCCTCGTTGAAGCCGTGCCTGCACATCACCTGTGCGGCGTCTGTGAGCTTCACCGTGAGCGCTATTACCCGGTGTATTGAGGTGGGGAACTTCAGCGCTCGGACCTACCCCGAGCAGGTCACCGCCTGGCTCGAGCTCGCCATGAGCTATCAGGCTCGCCTGGCGGAGACCCAGCTGCTCAACCAGCTCTCGGCGAACTCGACGCAGATCACGCAGGCCCAAGCGCTGGGAACCGCCCGAGACATTGTCCCGACCGTCATCAAAGCGGCGGCCTATTACCGCCAGCACAACCGGATGCCCGCGGAAGCGATGCTGCGTTGGCTCGGCCCGGCGTGGCTCATCGATGCCATGGTCGCCGACGTGATGCGCGGCTCGGGCTACGAGTCGGACTTCCTCTTCGGTCAGCTCCGCGACGAGCTCGTGACCGCCCTTCGACAAGCCAACGTCGAGGTGGCCTTCTACGAGGATTCCGGTACAGGCAAGGGCCAGTATTTCAACTCGGGGAACGCCCAGGGGGCGGGTGCGCTCACCACGTTCCCCGGCACTGCCGTCCACTACCTCTTCGCCGAGGGGTCGTTCCTGTTTCTCGACGGCGGCACGTTGGATCTCGGGATCGTCCGCGACTCGACGCTGAACGCGCAGAACAACTACCGGATCTTCGCCGAGACGTTCGAGGCCGCCGCCTTTGTCGGCGTCGAGTCGCTCGAGATCACCAGCTCGATCGCTGTGAACGGCGCTGCCTCGGCTGCCATCACGCCGCCCGCAGGCCTCTGATGCCCGGACCCGCAACGTTCCTCGCCACCGCCACATTCGACCCGCCAGCGGGCGGTACCGCTACCGGGACGGTCACTTTCACCCCCCAGGCACGATCCACGCCGACCGGCTACGTCGTCGCCCAGCAGCCCGTGGTAGCCACGCTGTCCGCCGGGGCGATCTCCCAATCGCTCGTGCAGGGCATCGCCTACACGGTCCTCGAGCAGATCACAGGTGCACAGCCGGCCGCCTACACCATCCCAGGAAACGGCAACATCGACCTGTCGACGATCTCGTCGCTCGTGTCGTCGGCCTACATCCCGAACGCCTATATGGGGGCATGGTCCTCGACCACCACCTATCAGATCGGCCAGATCGTCGCCTCTGGCGGTGTCAACTATGTGGCGCTCCAGTCGACGACCAACCAGACGCCCGCTTCGAACCCGTCCGCATGGTTGGCGCTTTCTATTACGAGCGGGGCACACCCTTGGGAATTCCGAGTCTCGGCTTATGGCGCTGTGGGGAACTGTCAGATCGTGGCAGACGGGGCGATCTCCTCCTCGTCGAGCACCACGACCCTCACTTGTGCAACGTCGATGCCGTTCAAATCGACCGACGTCGGCAAATCGATCCGCATCGACGGTGCGGGAGCCTCGGGGATCGGTTTGGTGACGACGATCACGGGGTTTACCTCATCGTCGGTGGTGACGGTAGGCGCGGCCGCGTCGACGACCGTCTCGGGTGCCATCGTCGCGTTCGGGACCGACGACACCGCTGCAATCAACGCAGCCCAGACGGCAGCAGGCCTGTATGCGATAGCCAACAACGGTTATGCCGAGGTCCTCTTCGACCCGCTCTACTACACGATCGCGGGCCCTGTCACAACCCACACCTTCAATGGTGGAAGCGCGTACGACTTCGGGCAGATCTTCTGGCCGATCGTGGTGCAGACAGGCAACGGCCCGCAGATCGAGATTGCGTGGAAGGGGAAGAGCGCGGCGTCCGAGCAGAACTGGGAGATGACCGCCCAGAACCTTCACGGCACGATGCTCATCTCGTTGTCGAACGGGGCGAACCCGGCCAGCGCGAACGGCGCCGCTGCGGTGGTGAGCGGTCCGACCAATGCTCTTTACACCGTCGGCACGTTCCACTTCCCCGCGGCGGTCGCTCAGGTGGACCAGGTGTACATCTCGACGCCCGACCAGTCCGCGGCGGGCTATGCCAGTCTCGGGATCGGCGCGTGGAACTTTCAGAAGATGGGCGCTGTCAACCATGGCATCATCGGCGCTGTCAAAACGGGTCGCTATAACAGCAACATGAACCTGTCGGCGCAGAGCACCAACGACTTCGGTCTCTACATGCCGCTTAACTCCAACACCGAGCCCGACATGGTTGACTACTTCAACTGTCAGGGCTACTACCTGGGTCTCGGGGTAGCGGAGCACACCCAGATCAAGCAGTGCTCCCTCCAGCAATGCCGTACCGCTATCCAAGTTGAAGGCGGCTATTGGCATCAAGCTCAGATCGGGTACGCCTCGGTCAGCAACTGCCCCTACGTACTCACCTCGAACGGTTTCGGCCCGTCGTCGTTGGACTGCTTCCTGGACATCGAGGATCCTGGCTCGGGGCCGTTCAACACCGTGCTTCACATCTATGATCCGAACGGGGCTATCGACGCTGGCGAGATCCGCTTCGGTCGCTCGATCGCCCCTGGCACCCCACGGGTCTACACGATCGGCGTGAACGGCCTGTACGGCGGGGTGAAGATCAAGGACCATTGGCGACCGAGAGGTCTCATCTCCGGGGCGCTCCTGCCCGCCTCCGGCACAGCCTCGTTCGTTCAGGACTCCGGCGGCACCCAAGTGTGGCGCGACTGCATGGTGACGATCTCCGGTGGGACCGTGACGGGTATCTCCGTCGCTGGTGTGTCCCTCGGGATCACTTCGGGAACGTTTGTCGTGCCGTCGTTCCAGCAGTTCACGCTCACCTACTCGGTAGCCCCAACCATCCACGCCTTCGCGATGTGAGCCGACGTTGAGCCTTTTGGGCAGTGCGGTTGGAACCGCTTACATTCTCATAAGACCTGACAGTTCGCTTTTTGCTCGTGAGCTGGCAGGCCAAGTCGACAAGGCGGCCGGGACGGTCTCTGCCGGGCAGGGGTCATTGGCGAACTTCGGGAAGACCGTCGCCGCCGGGCTCGGTGTCGCCGCGGTAGCTGCCGTCGATTTCGGGGCGAAACTTCAGGCGGCCCATGCCCAGCTTGTAGCGGCGACCGAGGCTACCGGTCTTCCGGTCCTTTAGCGATCGCGCCCGGTCAGGTCCCAACCCGGTCGATATGTTGATCGCCGGGAACGGCATCACAGGGGGATCGCTGCGGGCTTGCGCCATGACCGGGCCCGCAGCCCCCCAAAATCCACTGGAGGACGCCCAGAGAGGCGTTCAGGCGGCTGTCAGCGGCTGCACGCGGTAACGGCGTCGCTGGTACTGGCCGGGCCCGTCGCCCTCGCCGGAGCCGGTCACCCTGACCAGCTCCTCGCCGACGAGGAAGTATCCGTTGACCCGGCCGTCATCGTGCACCTTGGTGACAAGCAGCAGGCAGGGCGCTTCGACGATCTCGACGCCGAGCGCCCACGCCCCGGAGACGTCGGCGGGGCTCGGGTGGTACTCGACGAGATGGTGGAGGAGGGGATGGTCCATGGTTTTGGGGTTCCTTTCGGGTGATGGGTGACTTTTTCTGGATCAGGGTTCGAGGTCGACATCAGGGCTCAATCCGAGCAGGTCGAGCAGGTTTTTGGTCGGCCACTTCAGCAGCCGGCCGAGGCGGATCGGCTCGATCGGTGCCGTCCCGGCCTTCACCTGCTTGTAGAGGACATAGGGGGTGACGCCGAGCAGGCCGGCCGCCTCCTCGGTCGACAAGGTCGGCGGCCGATCACCGAGCATGTCTGCCGGGACTGCTACCCGCGGATCGGCCTTGGGAGGCTCAGAGATATGCGCTCGGGCGTGGTCCACCAAGACGGCGGTATCGACACTCTCGCGGCACTCCCGGCACACATGCCTGACGACCCACCCGCCGCCGACGAGCTCGACAGTCGTCCCGTATCTCGTCTCCATCACGCCGCAGCCGCGCCGGTAGCAACCCAGCGGCCGTCCTCCCAGCGCGCCCAGCCCTCCCGGGCACCGCGGCGCAGCACCCCGGCGCCGTGCTTGCACGCCGTCTGGACGCCAGCCTTGGCGTGGCGGCCCGCCGGGCAGTCGCACACCGCCCGCAGCCAGCCGCCCTGACGCACCACGACGATCTCGTAGCGCACCCCCGGCCGACTGTCCGAGACGACCGTGAAGCAGTGCCGGTCGGAGTCGAGGAACACCCGGTGGCCCTCCTCGACGAAGCGGATCTCGGCTGCGAGAGCTCTGCCTGCGGTCACCATGGTCATGGCAACATTGTAGCCATCCCTATCCCCCGTGGCAACATTGTAGCCACCGATTCTTGGAGTAGGTTACGGCCGTAATGCCGGATGATCAGAAGGTCGATGAGGCCCAGGCGCTGGAGCTCGTCAGGCAGTTCGCACTCGATGCCCGAGCATCGGTGCGATCTCGAAACGCGGCGATCCGCAATGCCAGCAAGCTTGGTGTCAGCGGCCGGGCTATCGCCCGGGAGGCTGGCCTGTCGCATCGGGCGGTGCAGATGATCCTGGCTAGCGACGACTGAGCATTGTCACCAAGCCAGTCACCTTTTCGGGCCGCGACCGACCGATATCTAGGTTTGAGGACCGCGTGAGGCCGCGCCAATCGGAGAACGAGGACCACGTCAACCGCGGTTTTCGGTCGTGCGCCGTCGCAAACCGCATCCTTGCGATGAAGATGCCATGCAAGCGCTCTACCAACTGAGCTACGCCCCCAGATGGGTCTTCCGACTTTAGCAGCCGGGCGTCAGACCGGACGGCCCGGGCCGGCAGGAGACGGTCCACCGACTCGCCGGCGGGCGCGTCTCCGGTCCGGTCTGCCGGCCGTCCAATTGCGAACACTTAGCCGTGGTAACTGTGTAACGAGCCGTTTCTGAGGGCGCTCGTCTACAGATTTTGTACACCAGCGCCCTCAGAATGGCGGGGAGACGGAGGAATGGCGGGGAGACGGAGGAACGGCGGGGAGACGGAGGGATCGGGGGGAGACGGAGGGAACCCACCAGGGGGCGGGGTGGCGCTCCCAGTACCCTGGGCCGCATGGCAGAGCAGTACGACCCCCAGGCCGTGGAGGCCAAGTGGCAGCGGCGATGGCAAGAGGAGGGTGCGTACCAGGTCGACAACGACGACGCGCGCCCGCCCTACTACGTCCTCTGCATGTACCCCTACCCGAGCGGGTCGGCCCACCAGGGCCATGTCCGGAACTACACCTTCGGGGACCTGCTCGTCCGCCAGCGCACCATGCAGGGCTTCGGAGTGCTCAGCCCCATCGGCTTCGACAGCTTCGGTCTGCCCGCCGAGAACGCGGCCATCAAGACCGGGGCCCATCCCCGACCCTTCACCGACGCCCGCATTGAGGAGCTGAAGTCGAGCCTGAAGCGGCTGGGGGCGAGCTACGACTGGCGCCGGGAGCTGCGCAGCCACGACCCCCTCTACATGCGCTGGAACCAGCTCATCTTCCAGCGCTTCTTGGACGCCGGCCTGGCCTATCGCCGCCAGGCCCCGGTCAACTGGTGCCCCGGCTGCCAGACCGTCCTCGCCAACGAGCAGGTCCTACCCGACGGCACATGTGAACGCAGCGGCGACGTGGTCGAAAAGCGCGACCTGGAACAGTGGTTCTTCCGCATCACCGCCTATGCCGACGAGATGCTGGCCGCCCTGGACGATCTCGAGTGGCCCGAGCGGGTCAAGGTGATGCAGCGCAACTGGATCGGCCGCTCTGAGGGGGCCGAGTTCGACCTGCCCGTTCAGGGAGAGCCGGACAAGCGGATCCGGGTCTTCACCACCCGCCCCGACACCTCGTTCGGGATGACCTTCGTCGTCCTGGCTCCCGAGCACCCCCTCGTCGCTGAGATCACCGCCGGTGAGCACCGGGCCGAGGTGGAGGCCTTCGTCGAGCGGGTCCGCAACGAGTCGGAGATCGAGCGCCAGGCGAGCGAGGGCGAGCTCGAGAAGCGGGGAGTTTTCACGGGTGCCTACGCCATCAACCCCTTCACCCGGGAGCCGGTGCCTGTCTTCCTGGCCGACTACGTGCTCATGACCTACGGCACCGGGGCCATCATGGCCGTCCCCGGCCAGGACCAGCGCGACTGGGACTTCGCCCGGGCCCACGGCCTGCCGATCATCCGGACCGTCCAGCCCCCAGAAGGGTGGGAGGGGGGTGCGTACGTCGGCGAAGGACCAGCGGTCAACAGTGCCTGGCTCGACGGCCTCGACGTCCCCGCCGCCAAGGCGAAGGCCATCGACTGGCTCGAGGCCGAGGGCATCGGGGAGCGCAAGGTCAACTACCGGCTGCGGGATTGGTTGCTGTCCCGCCAGCGTTACTGGGGTTGCCCAATTCCAGTCGTCCATTGTCCCGACCACGGGATCGTGAAGGTGCCCGAGGACCAGCTGCCTGTGTTGCTGCCGGACGACGTGGAGTTCCGCCCAACAGGGGAATCCCCGCTGCGCTACCACGAGGGCTTCTTGAACACGACCTGCCCGGTATGTGGAGGGCCGGCCCAACGCGAGACCGACACCATGGACACGTTCGTGGATTCGTCGTGGTACTTCCTGCGCTTTTGCGACCCGTGGTCGACCGTGGCGCCGGTCAACCTGGCGGCTGCGGCCAAGTGGATGCCCGTCGACCAGTACATCGGCGGCATCGAGCACGCCATCCTGCATCTCCTGTACGCCCGCTTCTACACCCGGGCGCTGGCCGACGTGGGCCTGGCTCCGCCTGAGATCCGGGAACCCTTCGCCCGGCTGTTCACCCAGGGCATGATCACGATGGACGGCTCGAAGATGTCGAAGTCGAAAGGCAACCTCATCGCGCCCGAGCGTTACTACGACACGGTCGGAGCGGACTCGCTCCGGCTCTTTCACCTGTTCGTCGGCCCGCCGGCGGACAACTTCGACTGGGGCGAGCAGACCGACCAGATGATCGAGGGTTGCCACCGCTTCTTGGGCCGGCTGTGGCGGCTGGCGACGGGGTCGGTGGACCGGGGGTCCATTATTGACCGAGAGCCCACCGCAGCCGACGAGGATCTGGACAAAGACACGCACCGCCTGATCGCCAAGGTCAGCTCCGACTTCGACCATTGGTCGTACAACACGGCGGTGGCCTCCTGCATGGAGTTCCTCAATTCGGTGTACCGCTACTTGCAGTCCGACGAGGGGGGCCGTCGAGCCACGGTCGACTTCGCGGTCGAGTCCCTGTTGTTGTTGATGGCGCCCATGGCGCCACACATCTCGGCCGAGCTGTGGGAGCTACACGATCCGGCCCGAGGGTCCGTGCACGCCCAGGCCTGGCCGGTCGCTGACCCGTCCAAGGTTCACGAGGAGCGCGTCACCATGGTTGTCCAGGTCAACGGCCGGGTCCGGGACCGCCTGGAGGTCGACGCCACCGTCTCGGAGGGCGATGCGGTGGCGACCGCCTTGGCCTCGCCCCGGGTGTCGGAGGCGCTCGGCGGGCAGCAGCCGAAGCGGGTCGTGGCCCGGCCACCGCGCCTGGTCAACGTGGTCGTCTAGCTCAAGGCCCGGGCCGTCGAGGCCGACATCTCTGAGGAAGGGTTCCGGGCGGCTTCGACCGACGGCCAACCGGCCCCGACTCTGAGATCGAGACAACTGTGGCCCAATTCGCCAACGCCCAGCGTGGTCCCGCCCACTGTTGTGCCAGTGGAGACCAATGGCTTCACCTTGGTTGAAGAAGACGACGTTGCATTCACCCTGACGCTGTGCCGGGAGATCAACCGGATCTACGGCGGCTACCAGGACGGCGAGCTGGCTCCCGACGAGAATGTCTGGGCCGGCCTGAGCCTCACCCTCCGGATGTTGTCGACGCTCCAAGGGACGGTGCTCGACGGGATGCCGGCCATGCGGTTGCAGGTTGCGGCGGCTCAGGCCCGGGAGATGCACGCCGTGCTGTTCGGCGAGCTTCCGAGCGGCGGGCGGGGCAAGGGGCGCATCGACATGCTGCCCGGTCCGGGCCCCTCGGTTGGCTTGCCCGACGGCCCGAAGCAGCTTGAGCCGGTGGGAACCTCCGACGCTTTTCCAGGCGAGACCCCTCCCGATCAGGACGGCTCCGGGGAGCGGTCAGACCGATCGGGCTCCTGGTCCCTGGTCGGAGCGCTCAGACGGGCTCGTACCCGGTGGGCCCGGGTGTGGGCCTCGCAGTCCGCCGCGGTCCGCCTCGTGCTCGGCTTGCTCGGCTGCGCCGGGCTTGCCCTGGCCATCGATGTTCCCTTCGCGGTGGTGGCCCTTTTTCCTGCCCTTTTCTTCCCGGTGGTCGCCGGGATCGTGGTCTTGAGCGGCGGCTGGACGCTGGTCTTCCGGCACCGCCCGGTCTCCGGGTTCAGCCAGTCAGCGCTCACCGCGCAAGAAACGCTCCAGCTCCGCCGCCAGCTCGTCCCCTGAGGGCAGGTCGCCAAGTGAGCTGAGGGGCTCGGCGGGCTGCTCGCTGTCGTGTTGAACCTCGAGCTGGCGAACCATGGCCGTGTGCTCCTCGCTCGCCGCGATGAGCTGGGCGATCTGCTGGCCAGTGGTGGCCGCCGCCCCGAGCAGGGCCGAGACGTCGATCTCGATCTCGGCCATGCGGGCCAGACCTTCGAGCAGGGCGGCCGACGCCGCGGGGTAGGGCATGGCGGCGACGTAGTGCGGCACCCGGGCCCAGAGGCCGACCGCCGGGATGCCGGCCTGGCCGAAGGCCATCTCCAGCGCCCCCTGCACGCCCGATGGGACATCGATGCTGGCCGGCAAGTAGCCGACCCGGGCGGCCAGCTCGGCGTCGGTCGAGGTGCCGACCAGGCGGACCGGCCGGGTGTGGGGGACCGGTGCCGGGAAACCCCCGAGCCCGACTACCAGCTCCACCCCCAATCTGCTGGCCAGGCCGATCACCTCGGAGGTGAAGCGGTGCCAGCGCATGTCCGGCTCCGGGCCGTTGAGGACCAGCACGGTGCGGCCTGTGCGGTTGGTGGCCGAGTGCAGGCGGATCTGCGCCCAGCGCAGCTCCTTGTGCACCCCGTTCACGATGCGCAGGATGGGCCGGCGGGCCCGGTAGTCGATGAGCTCGTCCGAGTCGAACGATGCCACCAGATCGTGGGGCATGGCGGCCAGGAGGTGGCCGACCGCGTTGGTCGCGGCCGAGCCGGCGTCGATCCATCCTTCCAGGCACATGACCATGACCGGGCCCTCGGTCTGGGGCCAGGAGTGGATCGTGGCGAGCTGCTCAGCTGCTGGGTGGGGGACGTCGGAGTCGGTCATTCATCTACATCCTTATCGGTCCTCGTCACTTAGCAGCCGTCGCAAACCCGCGGGAGGGAGAATACGGCGGCTCGTCGTAGACCGACTCTCTCCCCTCGCATCCACGGTATGGGATGAGCCGCCGCCTTCTCCCACCTCGAAGTAGTTTCGCGGCAGCTTCTTACCGGCCCAGGCGGCGGGCCGCCTGCCACGACCGCTCCGCCAGCCATCCGATCGAATCGAGATAGCCGCTGATGTCGGTCCCGTCGTCGGCCATGGCCCCGCCCGCGTAACGGGCGTAGACCCCTTCGAGAATGCAGGCCAACCTCCAGTAGGCGAAGGCCACGTAGAAATCCAGATGGGCCGCGGCCCGACCGATGCGTTTTTCGTATCGCTCGACCAGCTCGACCCGGCGGGCGAAGCCGGGTCGAGAGGTGGGAGCGTGGCCCAACGCCGACCTCTCGCCTGGCTCGGGCCAGTACACGAGGAGCTGCGCGAGGTCGGCCAGCGGGTCGCCGAGGGTGCACAGCTCCCAGTCGAGGACGGCATCGACCCGGCTGCCGTCGGGCGCCAAGATGCAGTTGTCCAAGCGGTAGTCGCCATGGACGACCGCGGCGGCCCCCTGCTCGGGTATGGCGGCCCACAGGAGGGAGTGGATCGCGTCGATGGCCGGCAACGGCGCGCCTCCGCGGGCCTGATTGGCTCCGTGGTAGTTGGCGTGCCAGCGCTTGAGCTGGCGGGCGACGTAAGCGTCCTTACGGCCCAGGTCGCCCAGGCCGACCGCATCGGGGTCGACCAGGTGGATGCTGGCCAGCGTGTCGACGAGGGCCAGGCTGGCCCGGCCCCGGGCCGGCTCGTCGAGGTACTTGTCGACGTCACGCTCGTCCCGGGCGATCACGCCGTCCACGAAACCCATGACATAGAAGGGTGCGCCGTTGACGGCGACGTCCTCGCAGAGGCCAAGGGCGGGAGGGGCCGGGACTCCGGCGGGCCCCAAGGCGGAGATGATCCGGTGTTCCCTGGCCATGTCGTGGGCGGTCGGCAGGAGGTGACCCGTCGGGGGCCGGCGCAGCACGAACCGGTTGCCAGCCGCGTCGTCGACCCGGAAGGTCAGGTTGCTGCGCCCCCCGGCTATCAACGTGAAATGGAGCGGAAGGACGGCCCCCCGTACGTGCTCGGCGAACCAGGCGCTCACCCGGGACCCATCAATTCCTCTGGGCTCGGTACCCTGGCTGGTCGGGTCGCTCATGGCCCGCGAAGCTACTTAATCCAGACCGCGAAGCCTCTTAATGCAGATTGGAAGGATCCCTAAACGAGATGCCGGCCATCGACGTCACTGACGCCACCTTCGAGTCAGCCGTCCTCGAGCGCTCCACCCAAGCCACGGTCGTGGTCGATTTGTGGGCCTCCTGGTGCGGTCCGTGCCGCACGTTGGGCCCCATCCTGGACCGGGTCGTGGAGCAGAGCCCCGGGGTGGAGCTGGTGAAGATCGACGTGGATGCCAACCCCCGCTCCGCCGCGACCTTCCAGGTCCAGTCCATCCCCGCCGTGTACGCCATCCGGGATCGCAAGGTCGTCGACAGCTTCGTCGGGGCCCTGCCCGAACCGGCCGTCCGCCAGTGGGTCGGCGGTCTCAACCCGCCGCCCAGCGAAGCGGAGAAGCTGGTGGCCGAAGGCGACGAGGCGTCGCTTCGCCAGGCCCTGCAGCTCGAGCCGGCCAACGAGAAGGCCCTTCTCGCCCTGGCCGCCGTGTTGGCCGCGGACACCACCGACGAGCACCGTCGCGAGGAGGCGCTGGGTCTGTTGGCCAAGGTGCCGGATTCGGCAGAGTCCCGCCACATCGCCGCCATGGCCCGGCTCGGCCAGGAGGCCGGGCAGACCAGCCCGGGTTCCGACGACGTGGAGGGCAAGCTCGACGCCCTCCTCGAACGGGTACGCGACGACGACACGGCCCGCCAGGAGTTCTTGGACCTGCTCGAGATCCTCGGCCCCGACGATCCACGGACCGCCAAGTACAGGAAAGCGCTGACGGGCAGGCTCTTCTAGCCCGTCGCAGCAGGGGAGTAGGGTCGCCCATCGTGCTCTTGCAGCTCGGGTCTCGCAC
>JAFAWZ010000032.1 GCA_019241495.1 Acidimicrobiales bacterium
TGCCGGACCCCGTTACCGGTCTTTTCGCCCTGCCGCCCGGCGCCGGCCCCGCTCGGCCGCGTCCAGGGTCGCCTTGCGCAGCCGGACCACGGACGGGGTGACCTCGACGCACTCGTCCTCGCGGATGAACTCGAGGGCCTGCTCGAGCGACAGCTGCAACGGGGGCACCAACCGGACGGTCTCGTCCGCGGCCGCGGCCCGCATGTTGGTCAGCTTCTTCTCCTTGGTCGGGTTGACGTCCATGTCGTCGGCCCGGGCGTTCTCGCCCACGATCATCCCCTCGTAGACCTCGACGCCGGGCCCGACGAACAGAGCGCCTCGTTCCTGCAGGTTGGTCAGGGCGTACGCGGTGGTGGGGCCGCGGCGGTCGGCGACCATCGATCCGTTCGGTCGGGTGCGCAGGTCGCCGTGCCAGGGCTCGAAGCCCTCGAAGACGTGGTGCAGCTGACCGGTCCCCCTGGTCTCGGTGAGGAACTCGGTGCGGAAACCGATCAGGCCGCGGGAGGGAACGATCCAGTCCATGCGGACCCAACCCGTGCCGTGGTTCACCATGTGCTCCATGCGCCCCTTTCGTAGTGACAGCATCTGCGTCACTACTCCCATGAAGTCCTCGGGGACATCGACGCTCACTCTCTCCATCGGCTCGTGCTGGCGACCGTCGATCTCTCTGGTGAGGACCTGGGGCTTGCCCACCGTGAGCTCGAAACCCTCACGCCTCATCAGCTCGACCAAGACGGCCAAGGCCAGCTCCCCCCGCCCCTGGACCTCCCAGGTATCGGGGCGATCGGTGGCCAGGACCCGGATGCTGACATTTCCCACCAGCTCGGCGTCGAGGCGGGTCTTGATGAGGCGGGCCGTGAGCTTGGTGCCGGGCGCATGGCCGCCGGCGGGCCGGCCGGCGAGCGGTGAGGTGTTGACCCCGATGGTCATGCCGATGCTCGGCTCGTCGACGTGGATGACCGGTAGGGGCCGTGGGTCGTCGGCGTTCGCCAGGGTGTCGCCGATCATGATCTCGGGGATGCCGGCGACCGCGATTATGTCTCCGGGACCGGCGCCCTGGGCCGGGGCGTCGACCCGGTCGAGGGCCTCGGTCACATACACCTCGGACAAGCGCACCCGCTCCATGGTCCCGTCGTGGCGGCACCACGCCACCGTGTCACCCTTGCGGACCCACCCGTTGCGGATGCGGCACAGCGCCAGCCGGCCCACATACGGTGAGGCGTCCAGGTTCGTCACCAGCGCCTGGAAGGCGTGGTCCTCCTCGTAGGCCGGGGCGGGGATGTGCTCGACCATGAGATCGAGCAGCACCTTGAGGTCCGGCGCGTCGGCCACGTCCTCGGCGGCGGTGGCCGCCTTCCCCGCCCGGGCGTTGCAGTAGACGATCGGGAAGTCGATCTGCGACTCGTCGGCCCCCAGATCGAGGAAGAGCTCGTACACCGCGTCGATCACCTCGGCGGGGCGGGCGTCGGGCCGGTCGATCTTGTTGATCACGCAGATGACCGGGAGGCGGGCTTCGAGTGTCTTGCGCAGGACGAACCGGGTCTGTGGCAGCGGGCCCTCGCTGGCGTCGACCAGGAGCAGGACGCCGTCCACCATGGTCAGCCCGCGCTCGACCTCACCCCCGAAATCGGCGTGGCCTGGGGTGTCGACGATGTTGATCGTCAGGTCGCCGTAGCGGACGGCGGTGTTCTTGGCCAGGATGGTGATGCCCTTCTCCCGCTCCAGGTCCATGGAGTCCATGACCCGGTCGGCCACCTCCTGGTTGGCCCGGAAGGCGCCGGATTGGCGCAGCATGGCATCGACCAGGGTGGTCTTGCCGTGGTCGACGTGGGCCACTATGGCGACGTTACGAATGTCGTTGCGGTTCATCTGCTCTTCGGGGGGGACAAAGGGGGGCCCTTCAGGCTACCCGCTAATGCCGTTGGCGGGCCCGGCGGTGCTCTTCCATGCGCTTGTGGATCAGCTGGCGGCGGGCCTGGAGGTCCCGGTAGGTCATGGTCTCGACGTCGTTGGCCACGCCGAGAGAGGCGCGGAAGCCGTCCAGGTCGACCGGGCGGGCCCGGGGATCGACACCGACCTCGGCCGCGATTTGCTCCCCGTAGCGCTGGGTGAAGTAGAGGGCGATGCGAGTGACCTCTTCGAACAGGTCCACGTCGGGCGCCAGGGTGGCGAGGGCGCCGTCGATGAAGAGGAGGTTCTTGACGTACAACATCAGCACCTTCGGAAACCGGGCGCCGTAAGACAGGAGCTTTTTCACCATGTCGCGGATCTCGTCGAGCAGCTCGTCGGGGGTCATGCGGGTTGGGTCCCGCACCGGCTGGTCGATGCCCAGGTCACGGATCACCGCTTCGAGGTCGGTGTCAGGCGGGAGGGCTCCGAGGTCGCGCAGGGCGGCCATCTGCATCTTCTGGTCGTTGATCGTTCCGCCCATGAGCATGCGCAAGAAGGCCAGGCGCCGGCTCTGGTCCAGCCGCCCGGTGATGCCGTAGTCGAGCAGGGCGACCTTTCCGTCCTGCCCCACGAACAGGTTCCCGCCGTGCAAGTCCCCATGAAAGACGCCATGGATGGTGGCGCCTTCGAGGAAGGAGATCAAAAGGGCCCGTACCACCTCGGCTGTGTCGATGCCCGCGGCACGCATCCCGGCCACATCGTCGAAGGAGAACCCGCTCAGCCGCTCCATCACGAGGACCCGGCGGGTCACCAGGCGGGGGTGGGGGCGGGGGACGACCACGGATCGTTGGTCGGTGGCGGCGAAGACCGCCGCAACGTCGAGCATGTTGTCCGCTTCCAGGCGGAAGTCGAGCTCCTCCACAATGGTCTCGGCGAACAGTTCGACCAGCGCGGGAGGGTTGGCCAGCGCTGACACGGGGATACGGCCGATGAGGTGAGGAGCGATCCAGCTCATCACGGCGAGATCCGTCCGGACCGTCGTGGTGACCGCGGGACGCTGCACTTTGACCACCACCTCCTCGCCGGTGACGAGGGTGGCCGCGTGCACCTGGGCTATGGACGCGGCGGCCAGGGGCCGGCGTTCGAAGTCGGCAAAGGTCTCCTCCAACGTCGCGCCGAGCTCCTGCTCGACGACGGCCCGCACCGTCTCGAACGGCTCGGGCGGCACCCGGTCGCGCAGCAGCCGGAACTCGCCGACCAGCTCAGGGGGGAACACGCCCTCCCCCGAAGAGATGATCTGGCCCAACTTGATGTAGGTGGGGCCGAGCCTCTGGAACGTGTCGCGGAGTCGCCGGGACAGGCCGGCCCGGGACAGCTCCGGGCGACCTTCGCGGCGGGCCCTGCGCCGGTCGAGCAGGTACCAGCCGCCGAGGGCCCACAGAAGATCAGTGACCACCCGGAACACCCTTCCGCCAGGTGGGGTGCGGCGGCGCCGGAGAAGGTGGGGCACCTGGGCCTGGGTGGCCGAGCGCAAGGATCCCACGCCGGGTCTCCATACCATCTCCTGCGGTTCCACCAGCCACGGGGGATCCGAGCTGAAGGCGCCGACCGATAAGTCAGCGGGTGACACCTTCGACACCCGGGCAAGGTATCTCAGGTGTTCAGCGTTTCAGGCCGGGGCTGATGTCTCAGGGGCGATGGATGCTTCGGGGCTGGCCGTGGGGGCCTCGGTGACGAAGACCCGGAAGAGGATGGCGGCAATCGCCCCGCCGACGAGCGGGGCGACGATGAACAGCCAAACCTGGCTGAGAGCCGAGCTTCCGACGACGACGGCTGGGCCCAGGCTGCGGGCCGGGTTCACGGAGGTTCCGGTCAGGGGTATGCCCATCAAGTGAACGACCGTGAGGGTGAGGCCGATGACCAATCCGGCGAACCCCGGTGCCCCGATCCGGCTCGTCACCGCCAGGATGACGAACACGAACAGGAGGGTGAGGATTGCTTCGGCGGCGAACGCCCCGCCTACGTTCAGGTGCACCATCGAATGGCTGCCGTAGCCGTCGGCGCCGAGCCCGGTGGAGTGTCGCGAGTAATCGGGTGATCCCGACAGCACGCCCCACAGGACGAGAGCGCCGGCTATCCCTCCGACGAACTGGGCTATCCAGTAGCCCACCGCCTCGCCCAGGGATGTCCGGCCGGCCAAGAGAAACCCGATGGTCACGGCCGGGTTCACGTGGCAGCCGGAGATGGGGCCGAGGGCGTAGGCCAGACCCATCAGGACCAGGCCGAACGCCAGCGCGGTCGCCACGACTCCGGCGGAGCGAGAGTTGCCCGTCACGCCGAACCCGAAGCTGAGGGTGGCCACCCCCACGGCAAAGAACACCAAGAAGAAAGTGCCGACCGCTTCCGCCAAGAACTTGCGAAGGCGCATGTCCATTTCCACCTCCCTGTCCGTATTTCTGAGCCAACTATTGCACGGCCGAGTTTGGGATCGTGGTATTTGGAGAGCGGATACGTTGTCGGGCATGTCGTCTCGTTCCACGTCCGGAGAAGCGTTCGCGGCATTCGTGGTCAGCCAGACCGACGGAGGCTACGAGCGCAGGGTGAGCCATTTCGGGCTGGAGGACCTACCCGACGACGGCGCTCTGGTCGATGTGGAATGGTCGAGCGTCAACTACAAGGACGCGCTCGCGTCCACTCCGGACGGGAGGGTGGCGCGGATCTCACCTCTTATCCCGGGCGTCGATCTGGCCGGGCGGTTGGCCGAAGATGCAGCCGGGTTGAAGGCTGGAACGCCCGTGCTGGCTCACGGCTACGACCTCGGAGTGGCCCGCCACGGTGGGTTCGCGGCCCAGGCGCGAGTGCCCTCGGGGTGGCTCGTGCCCATTCCGCCCGGTCTCGATACACGCGGGGCCATGGTGATCGGAACGGCCGGCTACACGGCCGCTCTGTCTGTGATCGCACTTCAAGAACACGGGGTCGACAAGGCGTCCGGCCCGGTGTTGGTAACCGGAGCAACCGGGGGAGTTGGCAGTACTGCTGTCAATATATTGGCCGGTCTGGGCTATCAGGTCGTGGCCAGCACCGGGAAGCGTGAGGCCCACGACTACCTGACCTCGCTCGGAGCGACGGAGATCATTGATCGAGCCACTCTTGGCGATTCGGTGGGCAAGCCGCTCGATTCGACCCAGTGGGCCGGCGCGGTCGACTGCGTGGGCGGGATCACGCTGGCCAACGCGTTGAGCCGAGTTCAGTACGGGGGAGCGGTGGCGGCGAGCGGGCTGACCGGGGGCGTCCCGGTCCCCACGACCGTGATGCCCTTCATCCTGCGGGGGGTGTCGCTCATCGGGATCGACTCCGTGCAGACACCGATCGACCGGCGTCGCCAGGTGTGGGCGCGGTTGGCGAGCGACTTGAAACCGCCCGGGCTCGACTCGATCGGGATGACCGTCGGCCTCGACGACCTGGACGACGTGCTCGGCCGGATTTTGTCAGGGTCGGTGACGGGACGTTACGTCGTGCGCACTGGGGGATAGACGCCTATGGGCGACGAAGCTCCACTACCTGCCCCGCGTTGGCCCGGAACTCCTCGATCACCTTGGCGTTGTAGTCGCTCGTGTCGCTCATAGGGTCAGGGTACGTCTGGCTCGCCGTCTGGCAGGACCTCGCTACTATGCCGCCATGGCTCTAAAGGTGGGCGACCAGGCTCCCGACTTCTCGCTTCTCGATCAGATGGGGAAGAAGATCAAATTGGCGGACTACAAGGGGCGCAAGGTCCTGATCTACTTCTATCCGAAGGCGGACACGCCAGGCTGTACCACCCAGGCGTGCGGGCTGCGGGACATCCTCGGCGACATCGGCAGCACCGCGGTGCTGGGCCTGAGCCCGGACGCCCCGGCCCGCCAGCTCAAGTTCGACCAGAAGTACTCGCTCGGGTTTCCCCTGCTCGCCGACGAGGACCACTCCGTGGCCGAGGCTTACGGGGTGTGGGCCGAGAAGTCGATGTACGGCAAGAAGTACATGGGCATAGTGCGCTCCGCCTTCCTCGTGGACGAAGAGGGCCGCCTCGAGCAGGTGTGGTACAAGGTGTCGCCGAAGGACACACCGACCAACTTGTTGTCCGCCCTGGCCGGATAGAGAGGCGGCTCCTTCGGGGAGCTAGGCGAAGGGCACCATGACGAGGGTGCCGTTGTGCCCGCCGAAACCGAAGCTGTTCGACAGAGCGGGCCCCGGCTGCCAGGCTCGGGGCGCGCCCGTGACGATGTCGAGGTGGATCTCCGGGTCCATCTCGGTCAGGCCAGCGGTCGGGGGGATCTGGCCTTTCTCGATGGTCAGGGCCAGGGCGGCGGCCTCCAGGGAGCCGGCGGCCCCGAGGGAATGCCCGGTGATCCCTTTGATCGACGTGACGGCCGGGCCGGGGCTGCCGAACACCTTGGTGATGGCCTGGCCCTCAGCCAGATCGTTGGCCGGGGTAGAGGTGCCGTGGGCGTTGATGTGGGTAACCTCCCCAGGGCTGAGCCCGGCGTCGACCAGGGCGAGCTCCATGCACGAGACCGCACCGCTGCCCTCGGGCGCGGGGGCCGTGATGTGATGGGCGTCCGCGGTGCTGGCGCCGCCCGCGATCTCGGCGTAGATCCGAGCCCCGCGGGCCTTGGCCCGGTCCAGCTCCTCGAGGATCAACACGGCGCCTCCCTCGCCGATGACGAAGCCATCCCGCCGGGCGTCGAAGGGCATCGACACCCCCGAGGTGGACAGGGCCGTCATGTTGGAGAACCCGGCCACCCCGATCTCGGTTATGGCGGCCTCCGCCGATCCGGCGAAGACGACGTCGCAGCGGCCGGTGGCGATCAGGCGAGCCCCCGCCGTGACACTCTGGGTGCCGGCCGCGCAGGCGGTGACGATGGCCTCACAGGGGCCTCGCAAGCCGTAGCGCATCGAGACGTCGGCCGCGGCCCGGTTACCCATCATCATGGGCACGAGGAAGGGGCTGACCCGGCGAGGTCCTTTGTCGCGTAGGACATCGATCTGGTCCGAGACGGTCTCCAGGCCGCCCACACCGGTGCCGATCATCACCCCGGCTCGCTCCGGATCGACGCTGAGGCTGCCGAGCCCGCCGGCGTCGGCGATCGCTTCGGCGGCCGCCACTGCGGAGAACTGGGTGAAGCGGTCGACGCGGCGCAGCTCCTTGGGCCCGAATATCGGGGTGGGATCCAGGCCGCTCACCCGTCGCGGACCTTCGGGCGGCTTCCCGAGCAGCCCGGTCCAGAAGGCGTCGCGCCCGATGCCACAAGGTGCCACCACGCCGATCCCCGTGACCGCGATCCGCCTTCCGGGTATTCCCGGACGACCGGCGTGGGGGTGGACGACCAGCATCAGAGCTTGGAGGTCACCAGCTCGAACGCCTGAGCGACGGTTTGGACCCCTTCCAGCTCGGATTCGTCGACCTTGATGTCGAACTTCTCCTCGAGGGCCATGACCAGCTCGACCAGATCAAGGCTGTCGGCGTCGAGGTCATCGGCGAAGCTCGCACCGGGCGTCACTTTGTCCGGTTCCACCTGGAGTACTTCGACCGCGCACTGCTTGAATTGGTCGAACGCGTCTTCCTTGTCCATTCACTCCTCCGTTGTTGCGGCCGGATGGCCTGGTCTTGAAATGTAGTCGTGGGATGCTGCTTCTGGCCCGCTCGGTCTTCTGGCCGCCGGTCAGCGATCCTGCCAACGCCAGACGGCCGAGGCCCAGGTCATCCCGGCGCCGAAACCGGCGAGAAGGATGTTGTCCCCATCGCTCAGCCGGCCCCGTTCGAGCGCGTCGACCAGGGCGAGCGGGATGGACGCCGAGCTGGTGTTGCCGGTGCGATCGATCACCGACGCAACCCGGTCGAGCGGCAGACCGAGCCGCGACGCGGCCGCCTCCATGATCCGGATGTTCGCCTGATGGGGCACGAACAAAGCGATGTCGTCGATGCTCAGCTTGGCCCGCTCCAGGGACGCATTGGCCGACTGGACGGTGGCCAGCACGGCCCGCCGGAAGACCTCTTTCCCGCGCATGACCATGCCGGAGCCGTGCTGGGCGTAGAGGAGCGACACCAGGTTGCCGTCGACGCCGAGGTCCCATCCGAGCAGGCACCCTTCACCCGGTACCGCCTCGACGACCACCGCACCGGCGCCGTCTCCGAAGAGGAAGGCGTTCGTGCGGTCCTCCCAGTTGGTGGCTCGGCTCAGGGTCTCGGCGCCGATCAAGAGGACCCGCTCGGCGCCCGCGCCGATCAGGCCGCTGGCGGTGACGAGGCCGTAGGTGAAGCCGGCGCAGGCCGCGTTCAGGTCCATGGCGCCGGTGGAGATCCCAAGGGCGGCGGCCACCGACGCGGAGCTGGCCGGGATCAGCTGGTCCGGTGTCGTCGTGCAGAGGATCAACAAGCTGATCGCTTTCGGGTCCACCCCGGCCCGTTCGAGGGCGATGCGTCCCGCTTCGGCGGCCAGCCGGCCTGTGGTGCCGAGCCCGCTCTCGGGAGGGTGGGGAGGCGGAGCGGGATCCACGAACGGGCCGGTGGCCGCCCGTCGAGCCCGGATCCCGCTGCGTTCGAAGATCCACTCGTCGCTGGTCTCGAAGAGCGTGGTCAGCTCTTCGTTGGTCACGACTCGCTCCGGGAGGGCCGCTCCCCAGCCGGTGATTGCGACACCAGTCATGACGCGTGCAACCAGGCGATGGGCTGGCCGGCTTGGACCCGCTCGCCGGGATGGGCCAGGTGACCCTTCAGCGTGCCGGAGAACGGTGAGAGGATCTCGGCGCCCGACACGGTGCCGAGCACGGTGCCCACGTCGACTGGCTCGCCCGCCTGCATGGACCGGTCGCCCGCCGGTTCGAAGACGCCCGCGCTGGGGCTGACCACGACCCGCTCGGAAACGTACAACATCTCGCCCTGGTGCCCGGCGGCGTAGGCGTGGAGGGCGCCGCCGCCCGAGACGGCGTCGACCAGGATGTCCAGGTCGCTAGGCCGAGAAACGTTCACCGTGCTCACGT
>JAFAWZ010000033.1 GCA_019241495.1 Acidimicrobiales bacterium
CCCTGACCCGATATGCTCTTTAGCAGAGCTAAGGAGTGGGATCACGGCAACGGTGGAACAGGAGGTGACCGGTCCAGAACACGGCGCGCCCCAGCGGCCCGGGTTCCTGGCCCGGACCTTCTCCTCGCTCCGGATACGCAACTACCGCTACTACTTCGCCGGGCAGAGCGTCTCGATGACGGGGACGTGGATGCAGAGCGTCACCCAGTCGTGGTGGGTCTACTCCCGCACCCACTCCGGCTTCGCGGTGGGTCTGGTGGTGGCCCTGCAGACCCTCCCGATCCTGCTCTTCGGCCCCATTGGCGGCACGTTGGCCGATCGGTACGGGAAGTACCGGATGCTGTTCTACACCCAGGCGTTCGCCTGCCTGCAGGCGCTGGTGCTCGCCGGGCTCACCCTGGGCGGCGTGCTGCACCTGTGGGAGGTCTACGCCATGGCCGTGGCCCTCGGGTTGGTCAACATGATCGACAACCCGACGCGCCAGACCTTCATCGTCGAGATGGTCGGCCGGGACCAGCTCGCCAACGCCGTCACCCTCAACTCGGTCATGGCCAACATGGCCCGAGCGGTCGGCCCGGCCGTGGCCGGCGTGATGATCGCCACCATCGGCAGCGGCTGGTGCTTCATGGCCAACGCCGTGTCCTTCGGGTTCGTGCTGGCGTCGCTGCGGGCCATGCATGCCGACGAGCTGGCCCCGTCACCGCGAGTGCCGCGCTTGCGAGGTCAGCTGCAGGAAGGGTTCCGGTACGTGGCGTCCACACCGATCGTGCGCGACGCCCTCATCATGATGGCTCTGGTCGGCTGCCTCACCTACGAGTTCCAGACGACGCTGCCGTTGATGGCCGGCGACACCTTCCACGGGAACTCACAGACGTACGGCTTCCTCACCGCCTTCATGGGCGCGGGCGCCGTCGTCGGTGGCCTCATCGCGGCGGGCCGGCCGGGGTGGGGCACTCGAAGGCTGTCGGCCACGGCGGCCATGTTCGGCGTGGCGGTCACCGGGGCGGCCCTCGCCCCCACTCTTTTCGTCGAAGAGGCCGTCTTGCTCCTCGTGGGAGCCTGCTCGGTGACGTTCCTTGCTCTCGGTAACGCGACCTTGCAGCTGAGCTCGGAGCCCTCGATGCGGGGCCGGGTCATGTCGTTGTTCTCCGTGGCGTTTCTGGGGTCCACGCCCTTGGGCGGCCCGCTGGTGGGGTTGGTGGGGGGTCACGTGGGAGCCCGCTTCGGTCTGGGTATCGGAGGCCTGGCCGCTATGTTGGCGGCCCTCTACGGATGGCTGTCGATCCGGCGAGCGAGCGCCATCACGCCGGTGATCGCCTCCGCGCCGGCCGTGTCGGGGCCCTAGAGCGGATTAACGTCCGGGGCGTGCTGTACCTCGTCAGGCACGGGCGCACGGCCCAGAACGCGGCCCGCCGGCTGCTCGGGCACCTCGACGTTCCACTGGACGAGCTGGGCCGGCGCCAGGCCAAGGCTCTGGGCGAGGTGGAAGTGTTGCGCCGGGCCACCCGAGTGGTCAGCAGCCCGCTGGCCCGGGCCCGCGAGACAGCGGCCGCCCTCGGACCGCCGGTAAGCGTCGACGACCGGTGGGTGGAGATCGACTACGGCAGCTACGACGGGATCGAGCTGGCCGACTCCGGGGCGCTGTTCCGGGAGTGGGACCGCGACCTCGGCTACCGGCCGCCCGGAGGCGAATCGCTCGTCGACGTCGGGGAGCGGGCACGACGGGCCTGCGACGAGCTGTGGGTCGAATCACGGACAAATGACGTGGTCGTGGTCAGCCACGTCTCGCCGATCAAGGCGGCCGTGGCGTGGGCGCTCGGAGTGGGCGACGAGGTTGCGTGGCGGATGTTCCTCGATGTGGCCTCGCTGTCTGTGGTGGGGGAGGGGCGGAGGGGCCCCACCCTGCGGAGCTTCAACGAGACGCTCCATCGCCCCTCGGCCTAGCTCCGGTGCTGTATGGTGACGCGCCGGAACGACGACCGGAGGTTTGAGGGATGCGAGTCGTGGTCGACTTCGACCTTTGTGAGAGCAACGCCCTGTGCATGGCCGCCGCGCCTGAGGTGTTCGAGGTGCGTGACGATGACTTCCTCTACATCCTCGACGAGAACCCTCCCGACAGCCTGCGCTCGAAGGTGGAGCTGGCCGTCCAGCGCTGCCCCAAGCAAGCCATCTCGATCGAGGACTGATTCCCCCGCAGGCGCGCGGAAACGGGGGAAACGGACCGAGATTTCCCGTTGCATAACTCTCCCGGCTGGGTATGGTTGGAGCGCGGCACGTAGTCACAACAACTTCGTTTTCCGCCTCGCGAGCCCGGCGTCAGTGGTCTGATCGGCCACCCGTCCGGGCTCGTCGTGTATCCAGTGCCGAGCGCCAGCGCCCGATGGGTGTAAGCGGTTGAATGGGACGGTGAGGCTGACCGAGATCTGGCGGGCGACAGTCCCCGGACACACGGCCCATGTCATGGTGGCCGACGGAGCGTCGAAGTCCCTCTTCGTCGGCGACGGCTGGGGGGTCCCCTACCGAGCCCGCCGGCTTCACCGCTTCGATCCAGAGACGGGTGAGCAGCTGGCCGAGGTCCGCTCGCGCGAACAGCAGGTGAGTGCGCTGGCCGTTCACGACGAGCATGTGTTCGCAGCCACCAGCTCCCGCTTGTTGAAATTGCGCCCATCAGACCTGGCCGTCGTCGGCCACTGGGAGAAGGTTCTGCCCAGCGATTCCCAACAGATGCTTGCTTTCGATCGCTTCGTGGTCGCCGCGAACTGGCGCAAGCCGGCTGTGGGCGTGTTCGACCTGAAGAGCCGCTCGGCGACCCGGCTGGCCGTGGGCCCTCAACCACTGCTCGCTTTCCACCAAGGCACGGTCAAGGTCATAGAGGGCTTCCACGGCGGGCTCCGCGCTCTCGACCCGGCCCGCGGCCGGCTGCTCGGCGCCGAGCCGACCCCGGCCGCCGCGGCGGTCGCCGCCGGGGCCGACATCTGGGCCGTGGCCGCCGACGCCGCGCCGGAGACGCCGACCGTGTGGGGCAAGCCGGGCGCGGATCGCATCATCCGCCTTACCGGCGAGTCGTGGCACGCCAGCCTGCCCGAGCCTGGCCATGCCCTGGTGTGCGACGACCGTCACGGTCTTCTCTGGTGTCTCACTGGCCCCGAGCGCGCCACGTTGGTCCTCGTGTCACAGGAGGACGGGCGGGTCACGAACCTCTTCTTGGCCGGGGCGGGGCGGGCGTGGGCCTACCTTCACCCGGCGAGCGGATTGGCGGTGGCCAGCGAAGCGGTTCCTGGTACCGCCGGCTACCGGGCCACGCCCAGCCTGTCCACCCTCATCGGGCACAGGTTGGTCGTATAGATACGGGTACCGATACCGGGCCGATGACTCCGACGTTTATGCTGTCGCCATGAGCGAGGCAGTGCCGCAAGGCGATCAGCCCGAGCGCAAGCCGACATCCGTGCCGCCGCGCTCTGGCAAGGCGGGCAAGCGTCCGGCCCCGGCCCGGCCCGCCCAGAGGCAGAAAGCCAGCCAGCTGCGTCAAGCCCGCGCCCGCCGCAACCGCATCTGGGCCGGCGCCTCGGTGGGGCTGATCATCGTGGTGGTCGCCATCTTGATCGTGGTCGCGACCACCGGTAGCTCTTCTGGCGGCGGAACGCCGCGTCAGCCCGCCCCCGCGGCTGCGGTACAGCACATCACCAGCGTGCCGCTCGACACCCTGGTTGCCGCGACCCATCAGGTGTCGAACCTGAGCGGGGCGGGCGTCCTCACCGGAGCCCCCCTCACGTCGACCACGGGCGGTGCCGCCAAGCCCGAGATCCTCTACATCGGAGCCGAGTTCTGCCCCATATGCGCCGCCCAGCGCTGGCCCTTGGTGGTGGCCCTGTCCCAATTCGGTACCTTCACCAACCTGCAGAAGACCCATTCTGCGGTGCGCGACGGGAACATCCAGACCCTGTCTTTCTACGGGTCCACCTACAACAGCCCCTACTTCGTGTTCACGCCGGTGGAGAACACCACCAACCAACCATCCGGCAACTTCTACAAGATCCTCGAGAACCCGACAGCCGAGCAGAACAACCTGTGGAGCACCATCGAGGCCCAATTCGGCCAGCAGCAGAGCTACCCGTTCATCAACATCGGCGGCAAGTACGCGCTGATCACGTCCCAGTACCCCTCCACCATTCTGTCGGGCAAGAGCTGGGACAGCATCGCCAGCTCCATCGGGGACAACACCAACACAGTCGGGGCCAGCATCAACGCTTCGGCGGCCGTGCTCGTCAAGTACATCTGCAGTATGACCAACCAGCAACCGGCCAACGTTTGCCAGGCGGTCAGCAGCGTGACTCTCCCGGCCGCCGCAGTCCAACCTCAGGCGAGCAAAGCCGGAGGGTGAGATGGGCGCGGTGGAGGGCCGAGAGGGGGCCGGCTTTCCCCGTTGGGCGTCACCGGTCAGCCTGGCCATCTGCTTCTTCGGCTTGGGCGTCGCGATCTACCTTACCTACGAGCATTACACCTCGTCGAAGACCCTGAGCTGCCCGGCTACAGGCGGCGCGATCAACTGCTTCAAGGTGACCACGAGCAGCTACTCCATGATCCACGGCGTGCCGGTGGCCGTGCTGGGCTTGGTGTTCTTCACGGTCATGATCGGGTTGCAGAACCCCATCGCGTGGCGGTCGGCCCACCCGGCGGTCATCTGGGGCCGGCTGCTCTGGTGCCTCGTTGGGGTCGGCACGGCGATATGGCTCATCTACGCCGAGCTGTTCAAGATCCAGGCCATCTGCCTGTGGTGCACGTCTGTCCACGTCCTCTCCCTGTTGGTCTTCGTGACGACCGCGTTCGCGACTGCGTCGCGGGAGGTTGACTTGGGCGACGAAGAGGAGACCGAGACGTCGGAGGCAGGGCACCTCGCTGTCCCCTAGCAACCGTAGGTCCGAGGTCGAGGGGCTGTTGGCTAAGGCGGGGTGCGTCGCCGCCCATGAAGAGGCTCTGGAGATGACAGAAGCTGCCGGCGGCCAGGAGACGGTTCTGGCTGACATGTTGCGCCGCCGCCTGGCTGGTGAGCCCCTGGCGTGGATCACCGGGTTCGTCTCGTTCGCCGGCGTGAGAGTCCGGGTCGGTCGCGGGGTGTACGTGCCCCGCCATCAGACCGAGCTGCTGGCGAGGCGGGCCATCGACCTCCTGCCGGCCCGCGGTCTGGCCGCCGATCTGTGCACCGGTTCCGGAGCCGTGGCGCTGGCCCTTCGTCAGGGCCGACCTTTCGCCCGGGTGGTGGGGAGCGACATCGACCCGACCGCCTGCGAATGTGCTGCGGCCAACGGCGTCGAGGTGTACCACGGGTATCTGGCCGACCCGCTGCCGGCCGAGCTGGTTGGGCGCGCCGATGTCGTCACGGCCGTCGTGCCCTACGTCCCCACCGACCAGATGGACTACCTCCCACGCGACGTCCGGGAGTGGGAGCCCCGTCTCGCGTTGGATGGAGGACCGGCCGGGATGGCGGTTCTGGAACCGGCGGTTCAGGCGGCAGCTTCGCTGTTGCGTGTGGGAGGCTCCGTTTTGTTCGAAGTAGGCGGGGACCAGGCCGAGCGCATGGCGCCCCTTCTGGGCCATACCGGTTTCGTTGCGGTGAGCACCTGGGCCGACGAAGAGGGCGACGTTCGAGGTGTCCGGGCCCGCTTGGGGGCGGTCGGCGCGAGGATAGGGGCATGACCAGTACCTCGGACCTGCTCGTCGACTCGTTCGTTCGGATCCGCGAAGAGGTGGTCTCGGTGCTCGACGGGCTGGAGGCGCGCTATGTGACCTGGAGGGCGGATCCGGAGGCCAACACCATCGCCTGGCTGGTCTGGCACTTGACCCGAATCCAAGACGACCATGTCGCTGGTGCCTTCGGAGTCGACCAGCTGTGGACGCGCGACGGGTGGGTGGCCCGTTTCGGCCTTCCCTTCGACCCGGCCGAGACGGGCTACGGGCAGGACCACGCCGCGGTGGGGGAGGTCGACGTCCCCGCCGACGTCCTCGCTTCGTACCACGAGGCGGTGGCGGAGCGAACCATCACCGTGTTGTGCGGCGTGGACGACGACGATCTCGACCGCATCGTCGACGACCGTTGGGATCCGCCGGTGACGCTGGCCGTGCGGTTGGTGAGCGTCATCGTCGACGACCTGCAGCACCTTGGCCAGGCCGCGTACATCCGGGGCCTGGCGGAGCGAGCCGGCTCGTAGCCTGGTCTCCTAAGGGACCGCCACAGAACCACTTGGACGGCCGCAGGCCGAAAAGGAAGCAACACCAAGGGAAAACTGGCTCTCCTGCTCCTTCCGTGGGTCGGGAGGTCGAACAGGTGTGCGGCGTGAGGCAGGGAGGTTGCCGTCGACCAAGATGGGGTGGTGGACGACACCTCTTCACGCTGGGAGCCTGAGAGCGACGAGGAGTACGAGGCGGCGAGCACGGAGCTGAAGCGGCGGTTCAGCACCTGGGTGACCCGTGGCGATGCCGTGTTCGATTCTGACGCCCCAGAGGGCATGCTCCACTACAAGTGGGGCTATGTCGATGGCCATCTCACTCGCTGGACGCGCCACGACCTCGATGAGATATATCTCGAGCTGTATCCGGCCAAGGTGATGGCCGACTCCGACGAGCTCGACGAGGTGCTGGCCGAGGCGAAGATGTTCCTCACCTTCTTGTCCGAGACCGGTCTGCTCGACAAGGAGAGCGAGCCCGCGGAGGTCCTTGTTGACCACCTCGGTCGCATCCACGGGCGGTTCCGGGCGAACATGGCTGACGCCTCGCGCTATAGCTTCGGCAAGCGCCTGTGGACCGAAGCGGCAGCCGAGGGCGTGCGGCCCGACGACGCCGAGGCGGTCGAGGCCTTCATGGCGCGCTTCAATGCCCGGCCCCGTGGCGAGCGGGACGCGATCTTGGGCGGAGGCCTGAAATCGGGGAATCGCCGGACACCGACGGGCCGGTTCACCCCTCCGGGGACCTCTCCCCAGCCCAGCTCACGAAAGCGTCCCACGCGCCGGAGATGAACGGCCGGGCAGCGGCGGGCAGTAGCCCCCACGGTCCAAGAGCGCGAGTGCGATCAGGTGCTCGGGCTTTTGGAAGCCAAACGCCATCCGGTGCAGCACGCGCAGCTTCGTGTTCGTCGACTCGATGAGGGCGTTCGAGACACCCTGGAGCAGCGCCGCCTCGATGCCCGGGAGATGGCGGCGGATCTTCCGGCCGAGCTCGACGAAGGCCGGCAGACGCGAGCGGGCGGCCCAGGCGAGCCACGCGTCGAGCATCGTGAGCGAGACGACACCCTTTCGCCTGATGGCGAGCCGGAGCTGCTCTTTGAGCAAGTAGGCCCGATAGAGGGGCGCGTTCGTCTTGGCGATCACGGCGAGCTTGGCCTGCTGGCGGTGCGTCAGGTCCTCGGGGTTCTTCCACAGCGCAAAGCGCGCCCCCTTCAGCTCTCTAGCCTGCTCGGTCATGCCCGAGCGCCGGGCCGTGTTCCAGACCTCGCGACGCACCTCGTCGAGGGCATCGGTCGCCCACTGGACCACGTGAAACGCGTCGATGCACAAGGTGGCGTTCGGACAGCGCTCACCGACGACGTCGGCGATCCATTCCGCCCCGTCCGCGGAGACCACGGTGATCTGCTGGCAGCGCTCCTCGCCGACGAGGTCGAAGAGACCCCGAAGTGTCTTCTTGTCCCGGCCGACCGCCGCCCAGACGAGTCGTCCCGAGTCGTGGTCCACGCAGACCGTCAAGTACCGGTGCCCCCGCTTGTAACTGATCTCGTCGAGCCCGATGCGGCGTAATCCAGCGAAGGGATCATGCGCGCTACGACCGTCGGCGACGACACGGGCCACGATCGCCCCCACCGTCCGCCAGGCGACGCGCATGAGCTCGGAGACCGCAGACCTCGAGGTGTGGGTGACGAGCCAGGCGACCTGGTCATCGAAGGCGCGGGTGTGGCCCGCACCATGACGAGCCCAGGGCACCTGGGCAACGGTCGGACCGTGGGTGGGGACAGTGCACCCGGGGCGAGTCGGCCTCCAAGGAGCACTGGATGGGCCCAAGGTCGAGCGCCCGCCATCGCCGACGCCCCTCGCCCTGGTCATAGCCGGCAGCACGCACCCCGCAGCGCCCACAACGGCGCTTGGTCGCCCTGCGCGGTCGGACGCGTATGACCACCATGTTCAGCGTCTCATCGACCTCGACCGACTCGATCACCGTCGCCTTGTCGACACCGGCCACCCGCCGCCACACGTCGGCACCGAACAATACCGTTCTCCTCTCGTCGTCTCCACCTCCTCGAACGGACAGAGAACGTAGACAGCAGGCGACGTCCCCTGCCTTTCAGCAGGTCAGGACGCCCACGGAAGGAGCAGGAGAGGCGGAAAACTCGGCGCGGCCGTCCAAGTTGTTCGAAGGCGGGACCTAACTCCGCGTCCGGGAGGGCCGGCCGGGAGCCACTCCCATCATCACCTGCACGGTCGGTTCCGGAACGCCCGAGGTGTCCACCGGGACCACGATGCACAGGAGATCGGGCTGCTCCTCTACAACCCTCACCCGCAGTCCCTCCGGCAGCTCGACTCCGAGCTCCTCGGCCAGAGCGGCCTTGGGGTCGGCCAGCAACCGAGCCTTGTACTCCGGATCGGACCACGCCCGGCGCACGATCCGCCTCTCGATGTTGTGCCGTTGGGTCGGAAAGCGGGAGTAGGGCACAGTCGGCAGCGTAGGCGTTCGGTCCCCACTACGACCGAAACCTCACCCACGTTGGCTCCGAAGACGTTGACCAAGAGCGCCAGATCCGTTCCGCGCTCGATCCAAGAACCTGATCCAACCCGAGGCAAGCGCAGATCAACACCTGGGATCTCCGGCCGGCTGTATATCGAAGCGATCGGAGGGCGATTTCAGGGTCTTCCGTGCTCAGCCGATGATTAAGCCATGGCGGTTGGGTCAGGAACACTAGGCAGAGCGCTGCGGGTCGCCGGCACGCGCAGAACAAGAATCGGGCTTGCTCTCATCGTGGCTGTCCTCTTGGGAGCCGTCGGTGCCGGAACAGCGATCCTGCTCAACCGGCCGGGAGGCCCTTTCTGCGGGTGTAGCCTGGTTGTCAAACTATCGCTCCGTCGCAGCTCGCCACGGTCTGAAGCCCGTCATGTTGCCGAACGCCAAGATCGCTGATCTGCATTTTCATGACGGGACAGTCGACGTAGACGACCAGGGCAATGTCGATCTGGTCATGAACCTCGTCGATCCCACACAGCCGGTGTGGACGCCCGTAATGGTCAGCGCCGGGCTTCA
>JAFAWZ010000137.1 GCA_019241495.1 Acidimicrobiales bacterium
CATAGCCACGGCACACGAACGCCTTGCCGTCACTGTCGGGCCCCGTTCTCCCCTCCCAGACCGGCGAATCGTACGGCTCCCCCCAGGCCAGCACCGCGCCCGGCAGGTACCGGGCCGTGACCAACGCCACGAGGTCGTCACGGTCACCGGCGACGACGATCTCGGCTGTTCCCTGGGCCAGGAGATGGGCGGCCGACACGAGGCCGGTGAAGCCGATCGGCGCCGTGCTCAATGCGGGGACCATGGCCTCGACGAGCGTCGCGGCCCGCTCGCGGTATCGGGCCTCACCGGTCAGGGCGGCCAGGCGGATCAGGGCCCGAGCGGCGACCGAATTGGCCGAAGGCAGGGCCCCGTCGTGGGTGTCCACGGGCGAGGCGATGAGCTGTTCACCGTCTCGCCCGGCGGTGCGGAACGCGCCGACCTCCGGATCCCAGAAAAGCTCGAGGAGGGCGTCGGCGGCCGCCGTGGCCCGGCCGAGCCAAACGGCGCGCCCGGTGGCCTCACCCAGGCGGGTAAAGGCTTCCACCAGCCAGGCATGATCCGAGGCGTAGGCCAGGTGGCGGGCGGTGCCCGACTGCCAGCTGCGCAGCCACCTCCCGCCGTCGGCGCGGAGATGGTCCAGCAGAAAAAGAGCGACCTCTTCCGCGGCATCGGTCCACTCCGGTCGATCCAGAGCGGTGCCGGCCTCGGCCAGCGCGGCCACGGCCATGGCGTTCCACTCGGTCAACACCTTGTCGTCGAGTCCCGGACGGACCCGGCGGTCCCGGCGCTCGAACAGTGCCCGCCGGGCATTCTCTATCTGAGGGGGCCGCCCCAGGACCCCCCGCTCGGGCCGGAACAGTATGTTGCGGCCCTCCCAGTTGCCCGCCTCGGTGACCCCGTACCAATCGGCCGCGCCCGACCCAGCCACCTCGACCACCTCGGCCCGGTCCCAGACGTAGAACCTCCCTTCCACCCCCTCGCTGTCGGCGTCCTCGGCCGACGCGAACCCGGCGTCACCGATGCGCAGTGGAGGGCTCAACAGGTACCCCACCGTCTCGTCGACCACTTGCCTGTAGTGGTCCCGACCGGTCGCCTGGTAGGCGTGCAGGTACACCCGGCACAAGAGCGCGTTGTCGTAGAGCATCTTCTCGAAATGGGGCACCAGCCAGGCCCGGTCCGTCGAGTACCGGGCGAAACCCCCGCCCAAGTGGTCGTAGATGCCCCCCGACGCCATGGCATCGAGGGTGGTCGTTACCGCTGATGCCAAATCTCGGCGCCCGGTTACCGCGGCGGCTTCGAGCAACAGCTCCAGCATGGGGGGCTGCGGGAACTTGGGGGCCCCGCCGAAGCCGCCCCATTCGGGGTCGAAGCGGGAGACCAAAGAGTCCGCGGTGCGGCTCAGGAGATCGGCCGCGCCGGCCGTGGCCGGATCTCCCGACACCGCCCAGCCGCGACCGGGCAACGCAGTTCCGGACCGGACCGCCTCGGTCAGACGGGCTCCCGCGTCCTCGAGGTCGGCCCGGCGCTCGGACCACAACTTGGCGACCTGCTCGAGCAACTGCAAGAAGTGCGCCTTAGGGAAATAGGTCCCCCCATGGAAGGGGCGTCCCTCGGGAGTCAGGAATACCGTCATCGGCCAGCCTCCGCCCCCGGTCAACGCCTGGACCGCTTCCATGTACACGCTGTCAACGTCGGGCCGCTCCTCCCGGTCGACCTTGACGCACACGTACCCCGAGTTCATGGCGGCGGCCACCTCGCCGTCCTCGAAGGACTCATGCGCCATCACGTGGCACCAGTGGCAGGCGCTGTAACCGACGCTCAGGAGGATCGGGACGTCCCGCGCCCTGGCCGCGTCGAACGCCTCCGGCCCCCACGGGTACCACTCCACCGGGTTGCTGGCGTGCTGGCGCAGGTACGGGCTGGTCTCTCCGGCCAGCCGGTTGGTGGTCGCCACCCGTCCAACCTACCGGGCTACATTGCAAGAAGGCGATGGGGTCCGCCGTAACCGCCGCAGGGCTGATGACTCCTACCACATCGATTGACATGTGGAGGGCTTCCCATCGCCTATCGGAACCGAGAGCGGCCCGAGCTGCGGCTGGGCTCGATGTTGCTCGTACTGCTCGGCGGCATGCTCGGCGCGGCCGCCCGCCAGGCCATGGCGCAGGCCTTTCCCACCCGGATCGATTCCTTCCCGGCCACCACGCTCGTCGTGAACCTGTCGGGAGCGTTCCTCCTCGGCGCTCTCCTGGAAGGACTGATCCGTTCGGACGTGGGGCCGGCTTGGCGGAGACGGGCCCGGCTCGGCCTCGGGACGGGGTTCCTTGGGGCGTACACGACCTACAGCACGTTCGCGATCGACACCGACCAGCTCGTACGCCACGGGCATGCCGCAACGGCGGTCATCTACCTGGGCGCGACGGTTGTCGGCGGGCTGCTGGCGTCGGTGGCTGGTATGGCGGTAGCTGGTATGTCGGTAGCTGGGGGCCGCCCCCGGTGAACTTTCCCGATGTGGTGTGGGTCGGGTTGGCGGGCAGCACTGGTGCACTGGCCCGCTTCGTGGTCGACCGGGAGATCGATGGACGAGTCCGCAGCCTGGTGCCGCTCGGCACGGTGGTCATCAACATCTCCGGAGCGCTGCTCCTCGGGTTGCTGACCGGCCTGGTGTTGTTCGATCACGCCCCCCGCATGCTCACCCTCGTCGCTGGCGCCGGCTTCTGTGGGGGCTTCACGACCTTCTCGACCTCGAGCAACGAGGCCGTCGCCCTCCTCCGCCAGGGCGACTACCGCTCTGCAGCGCTGCACGGAGGGGTCACCCTGGCCGGGGCACTTGTAGGCGGTGCAGTGGGCCTGGCGCTGGCCTGGCTTTGATCTACCCTGGGCTTCGGTTCAGCCGATGACCCCCATATCGCCTTCAGAAGCTGTCGCAAAACTATCTCCAGGTTGGAGAAGGCGACGGCTCGTCCCATCCCCTCGGTGCGAGCGGAGGTGAGAGTTGGTCAAAGACGAGCCGCCGCCTTCAGGTGAACAGTTCCCGATCGACTCGGGCGACCAGCACGCCATCGTCGTGGAGGTGGGGGGCGGTATCCGCGAGTACGCGGTAAAGGGTCGGCCCGTGCTCGACCCCTACCCCCTCGGCGCGATCTGCGACGGCGCCCACGGGGCGCCGCTCGTGCCGTGGCCGAACCGCCTGGCCGACGGCCGTTACCAATTCGACGGGACCGACTACCAGGTGGGAATCACCGAACCGGACAAGTACAACGCCATCCACGGCTTGCTTCGTTGGCGGCCATGGCGGGCCGTGTTGCACGAGCCGTCGCGGGTCGTCATGAGCACCCGGATCCATCCGTGTCCGGGGTTCCCTTTTTCCGTGGAGATCACCATCGAATACCGCGTCGGGCCCGGAGGCCTCGAGGTGACGACCACGGCCCGCAACTTCGGGAAGCGTCGCTGCCCCTTCGGCGCGGGCCAGCATCCGTACCTGTCGCCCGGCTCTGGAGTGGTGGACGACTGCGTGCTGCGTCTCGGCGCATCCACCCGGGTGCTGACCGACCGTGATCGCCAGCTGCCGGTTGGCCGGGAAGCGGTGGACGGCACACCCTTCGACTTCCGGGCCGGGCGCCGTCTCGGCGACCTGCAGATCGATGACCCGTTCGCCGACCTGGCCCGTGACACGGATGGCCGGGCCTGGGCCGAGCTCACCGGGTCCGACGGCGCCACGGCGCGCCTGTGGGTCGACGAGCGATACCCGTTCGTCGAGCTCTACACCGGCGACACGCTGTCACCGAGCCGACGCCGGCGGGGCTTGGGATGCGAGCCCATGACCTGCCCCCCGAACGCCTTCCAGAGCGGAGACCACCTTCTGGTGCTCGAGCCAGCCCAGGCGATCACCGTGACATGGGGCGCCCGGCTCGACTGATCAATCAGTCGTAGATGATCACCCCGCGGATGTTCCTGCCGTCGCGCATGTCCTGGTACCCCTGGTTGATGTCATCGAGCTTGTAGCGGCTGGTGATCATGGCGTCGAGGTCGAGCTGGCCCCGGCGGTACAGGTGCAGGAGGTGGGGGATGTCGTAGCGGATGTTGGCGTCGCCGTAGAGCGACCCGATTATCTGCTTCTGCATGAGGGTGAGGTCGCACAGGCTGAGCTTCACATCCTTTTCCGCCATGGGGTGGATGTTGGTCACCACGACCCGCCCGTTCTTGGAGGTCAGGGCCATGATCGACGCCATCAGCTCGCCCCGCCCCACGCCCATGGCGCAGATGACCTTCTGGCACATCCGGCCCCAGGTCTCGGCCTTGATCGGATCGAACGCCTCCTCTATCGAGGGGTAGGTGTGGGTCGCTCCGAACTTGGGGGCCAGCTCCCGCTTCATCTGGACGGGGTCGATGGCGAAGATGCGCTCGGCCCCGGCCAGGCGGGCGCCCTGGATGGCGGCCGCCCCGATGCCCCCGATCCCGATGACCGCCACGTTGTCGCCGGGGCGGACCTCGGCCGAGTACACCGCGGAGCCCCACCCGGTCGTGACCCCGCAGCCCACCAGGCAGGCCAGCTCCAGGGGGATGTCCTCGAGGATCTTCACGCACGACATCTGGTTGACGACGGTGTGGCGGCTGAACGTGCCCAGGCACACCATGACGTTGAGATCCTGGCCTCGAACGTGATGGCGGGATGTCCCGTCGATCTGCTTGCCGGCGAGGAGGGCGGCGCCGTTGTCGCACAGATTGGAGGAACCCCGGGCACAAGAGGGGCAGTGGCCGCAGGCTGGGATAAACCCGAACACGACGTGGTCACCCGGCTTCAGGTCCGTTACCTCGGGGCCGACCTCCTCGACCACACCCGCCCCCTCATGGCCCCCGATGATGGGGTAGATCGTCCGCAGGTCGCCGGTCACGAGGTGCTCGTCGGAGTGGCACATGCCCGACGCGGCCAGCTTGACCAGCACCTCTCCCGCCTTGGGCGGGTCGAGCTCGATGGGTTCGACGCTCCACTCGGTGTGCGATCCCCAGCAGATGGCCGCTTCGCTCTGCATTTGGCCTTCCTCCGTCATCCGCGGCTTGTGCCGTCTGGCGTCACCCTACCCGGCCTCGGCGATCCGCTCCCGGGGTGTGCCTCGGGTTGATAGTGGTCAGTTGACCCACATATGTGTGGGTCAACTGACCACTATTGGCTGGGAAGGGGAGTATTGGCTGGGAAGGGGAGGATGAGGGCGCCGACCGGTCTCACCCGAGCTCGGCGCGTCGGACCTTGCCGATCGACGTGCGGGGCAGGCGGGGAGTGATCACGAGCTCCTTGGGGGCGGCGTAGGGGGCGATGTGCTCCGCCACCAATTCCCGCAGGGCCTGGAGGGTGGGCGGGTCCGACATGTCACGGGGTACCACCCAGGCGACCACCCGCTGGCCCCACTCCGGGTCGGCCCGCCCGGCTACCGCGACGTCGGCGACTCCCACGTGGGTGCGCAGGACCGACTCGACCGGCCCGGGCCAGACGTTCTCCCCGCCGGAGATGATCATCTCGCTCATCCGCCCCTCGACGTGCAGCCGGCCATCGGGGCAGAGCCAACCGGCGTCGCCGGTGTGGAACCAGCCATCGGCGTCGGGGCCAGGCGACCCGTCGCGATAGGCGCGCAGCAGCATCGGTCCCCGCAGCATGACTTCGGACGTCGAGGGATCGAGCGCGACCGAAACGCCCTCCAGAGGCACCCCGTCGTAGACGGCCCCGCTGCCCGTCTCGGTCAAGCCGTAGGTCGTGACGACGTTCGAGGCCAGGCCCCGAGGCGGGACCGATCCTCCGAGAACGACGGTCCGGAACAGCTCCGCCGGCGTGCGCAGTAGAGCGGTGGCGACCAGAGACACCAGGACGGCGGGGCCGGACGCGGCTCGCACTGCGTCGGCGTCGAAGCCGGGCAGCACCGTGAGCGGAGTAGCGGTGAGCAGGGCCCGGGTCACCACCGAAAGGCCGCCGACGTGGTTGAGCGGGAGGCAGGCGAGCCACCGGTTGGCGCTCGGATCCACGCCGAGCCGGGCGGTCGTGGCCCGGGCGGACGCCTCGACCGCGGCATGGGTCAACACCACCCCCTTCGGTTGTCCGGTGGTGCCGCTCGTGGCCATTACGAGGGCGTCGCCCGGCTCCACCGGGCGGCCTCCGGGCCGGCGTACCGTCCCGTCGGGTGTCATCACCATGGCCGGGGCCAGGGCGTCGAGGAGGGCGTTCGCGGCGACGGCGGACAGGCGCTGGTCGAGGGGGAGGACGGCGTTGCCAGCGGCCCAGGCGTCCTGCAAGGCGGCGACGAAACCCGGGCCGGCGGGCATGTCGATTGCGACCAGTTCGGGCACGGCAACTAGTTTGCCAGCGTGCCCGTCCCCGGCCAGCGGCCCGGCCTGATCGCGTGAGCCCACCC
>JAFAWZ010000103.1 GCA_019241495.1 Acidimicrobiales bacterium
AGAGGGCTTGTCCGTGGTCGAGCCGCCACAGCAGGGAGGCGATCGTGCGGGAGTCGCCGATGCCGGCTTCGACGCCCAGAGTGCGGGCGGCCTGGCCGGAGATCGAGGTGCCGACGACCCGGTAGCCGGCGTCCTCGAACGCCCGGCGGGCAGCGTCAAGAGCCGTGGTCTTCCCCGAGCCAGCCACCCCCACGATCAGCTCCACCGGTCGCCCGGACGTGGCCACCGCTCGGACCAGGGCCTTCTGTCCGGCGGTGAGCGCCCGGCCGTCCAACTGGTCTTCCTTCTCCCTAATCGCCTTCTCGGCCGCCTCCGGGCCGACGGCAGGCACACCGGTACGGTCGGCTTGGAGGGCGACCTTCAAGGCGATGGCGGCCTCGGTGGCGATCACACACGCCGGGGCGTAGGCCTGCTCCCGGGCGCTCTTGACGCCAAGCAGCGCGACAGCGTCGGGGTGGCCGCAGACCGCTTCGACCGCTCGCAGTAACTCCCGAGGTGCGAACCCGAACAGCAGCGGACCGAGGGCGACGGCCACGTCGGATCGGGTGAACACCTTCTGCTGGGCCAACCGCCCCGACGGCCCCAAGGCATAGGCGGACAGCGCGT
Organism: Acidimicrobiales bacterium; assembly: GCA_019241495.1. Lineage (GTDB taxonomy): Bacteria > Actinomycetota > Acidimicrobiia > Acidimicrobiales > Palsa-688 > JAFAWZ01. The sequence continues at coordinate 607 of JAFAWZ010000103.1, forward strand.
CCAGACTCCGGGCCGACAGCGTCTGCCTTTGGCGAGGGCGGCTCTTGGCGGCGGCTTCGATGATGTCGTCGAGCATCCCTTCGGGGGTGTAGCCCGCCGCGGACAGCTCGAGAATCCAGCCGTCCATCAGATCGGCCGGCGGGGTGTGCCGCTTGGTCTTGCGGGTATCTCGGGCGGCGGTCTGGCGGGCCTGGTAGGTGTCATAGCCTTTGGATTCGACCGCGGCGGTGATCTCCGCCGACCGTTTGGAGAACAACTGGCACGCCCCCTCGGGCATGCCGGCGATGCTCCAATGCCCCAGCCGTCCTGACGGTCCGTCGTCGGGCTCGATGGCGTAGCCGAGCTCGACAGCCTTGGCCGCCGAAGCGACCCGGCCGAAGGCGGTGGCGGCGTGCAGGATGTCGCGCACCGCCGCGGAATCGACTGCCTTCCATCCTCCTTTGCCGTCGGCCATGTGGCAGGCATTCGCGATCAACACGTGATCGTGAGGTTCGGGATCCCCCGCACGGGATGTGGCGTGGCGGGTGCGCGCCCAGATCAACCCATGCGTCGGGCGGCGGGTCTGGGACCGGCCGCGCCGGCCTCCCCGTACCATCATCCAGGTGTCCAGATAGGCCAAGGTGGCGTCGGTTTCGGTGTCCAAGATGGCATGCATGTCCTCGGCTCGGCCGATCACACCGAGCAGCGCGACCGACTTCTGGGCCGCGACCACCAGCTCCATCCCGGGCCGTTTCGCGTTGACCAAACGGGTGCAGTCGGAGGGTCGGCGGGCCCCGCCCGGACCGAAGATCGCGTCGTACTCGGCCTCGCTCACCGCCCCTTCTAGGTCAAGATCCGTGGCTCCGGAGCCGCCCCAAACCAACGGTGTCTCACCCCGGGACGCGTAGTACTCCAAGGCGGCTCGGGGGTGATCGTCGCCTCGTTCCATCACCGTTTCGCGGTGATAATCGACCGAGTCGACGCCCATCATTCTCATCCACACCATGGCGTCATCTCCGCTCTGTCAGGCCCGCCGCGACGGGGCTCCAGCAAGGGCAACCGAACCGGTTGCAATCGTGTTCGGGAAATTGGAGTTGGTGGAAGGGGTGATAGCTGGGGATGGGATGGAGGTCGTGAGGGCTGGGACGTTGGGGATGTTGGGTCGTGGGGGAGTTTGAGGTCGGGGAGGGGGTTGTGGTCGTGGAGGTGACGAAAGAGCGAGCGGTGTAGGACTGCTGCTCTGCTGCTCCCTCGCCTTTCGCCCCCGGCTCGGTCGGCAAGAACCTCGATCGGCGATCCCCGCTTGGCGCTCCGCCTTCGCCCATCCCAACTCCATCGGCGCTGCCGTCCCACCCACGATTATCGTCACGCCCTCCCGCTATGATCGCCAGAGCTACACATCATACCCGTTGTATGTGATACTGTTGTTGCTCAACGCATGTAACGATGGAGATGCGATCGTGAGAGCCCGTAAGCAGACTGACCCGGTCAAGGCGCCCCGCCCCATCGGGGCCGAGAGCGGCATCGACGTCAACGCCGTGGTCTCCTACAACCTGAAGGCCATCCGGGAACGCCGCGGGTGGACCCAGCAAGAGGTCGCCGACAACCTGGGGCGGCTCACCGGTCACGTTCTGCCCCAGGCGTCCATCTCAGCCATGGAACGCGGATTTGACGGGGAACGCCGCCGTCGCTTCGACGCCCACGAGCTCTATCTGCTCTCCGTGCTCTTCGATGTCCCCATCGCCTACTTCTTCGTCCCGCCCCCAGGCAGCGAGCGCACCCACCTCGCCGACACCGGCGACTGGCTCTCGACCCTGTACGCCGCGGTGCTCGGCCAGGAGCGCCAGCTCGCCCCCCTCGACGAGCGCCTGGCCGAGATCGGCGTCCAAAACCCCGAAGAAGCCGACCAGGCCATGGTCGCCGTCCTCGGCCCGAAGACCGCCACCGGGGCCTGGCACGACCACTTCCGCATCTGGCGCAAGCGGCGGCTGCGCCAGCTCGAACGCCAATACGGCGACCGACTCGACGAGGTCGCCGACTTCCTCGCAGACTTCGCCGCCCAGATCAAAGCCGTCGGCCCCAAGACCTACCTCGAATCCGTGGCCTACAACGAACGAGACGCCAAGCGAGACCGACAACGAGAGCTCGACCGGCTGTCCCGAGATCGCCGTCGCTGACGGCCCCCACGTCACGCAGTCGCAACGGGAGGAAAGCCCTAATGAAGGCATCAATCTCAAGGCAGAACTGGTCAGGACCTCAACTCGTCCAGACTGGCGAAGAGGCTGGCACACACGGAAGCATGTTGGCCCTGGCCGACTACCCCGACGTCGGTCGCGTTGAAGAGGTCGCCGCGGTCCTCCGGTGCTCCAAGTGGTGCGTCTACGACCTGATCAATACCGGCAGCCTGAAGTCGATCCGGCTGGGCCGAGCCATACGGGTGACTCGCCGAGCTCTCGAAGAGTTCCTAGCCGTATGAGGCCGCGTAGCAAGTTGAGGCCGATCCCGTGGCCGCGCCTCCAGCGCGGCGAGCCCCGAGCGGACTAGTGGAGCCCATCGAACCCTTCCTGCGTGTCCAGGAGCCGCCTGCCTCTTCGGTGCTGGTCGTCCGCGGAGGTCCGATCACATCGGAGAAACTCCTCCACGCGGCGCGAAGGGAGCAGGCTGTCTACACGTGGCAAGGGTCCCCGCTGGCATGCGTCTCGGCAGAAGCAGTCATGGGCGAGTGGACACTCGAGCGGCTGCTCAGCGAGCGTCTGGCGACAAGGACGACTTACGCCACGACGACGGTGGGCGAAGTTCTCATGGCTGGGCTTGTGCTACTGCCCACCTTCGCTGAGCCCCATTACGATGTGGTGTTGGAGGACGCCACAGCAGAGCAGGTAGCGAGGTTGATGTCGATCCTGTCGGAGCCGATCCAAAACCCGTACCGCCGGAAGGGACGGTGAGTGCCATGCCCAAGAAGGATCTCGTTGAAGTTGATCTGCCAGCCGACGTCCAGCAATATGACGAGACGGGCTACATCTGGACATTGCGGGAGGAGGCACGCGACCCAGCCCTTGTCGTTGACGGCGCGATCCTTGTCGCGGGTGATTCCGACGACCCATTCCTCGCACGCGTCGTGAACGTCGGGCCAGCCGGTAAGGTAATCAAGGTGCACCTGGAGGTATTGCCCGGTGATCCCGCGGAGTACGTAGCAGCGCTGCAGCGCTCGCACCTGCTGTCGGTCTGATCAGGCATCAGCCGGCCTCGCCCCTCATCAGTTCGCCGAGCAGCTGAGCGGCGGCTTGGTCACGGGCTGGGATGACATGGCTGTAGATGCGGAGCAAGACCGAGGCGTCGTGACCGAGCCGACCGGCCACCAGCCTTGGGTCGACGCCTGCGGCCACCAGCTGCGTGGCCGAGAAATGACGAAGGTCGTTGAGGCAGACGTGGGGCATCTTCTCCCGGTTCCGCAAGGCAGTGAACGCTCCGGAGACACGGTCGGGCCGCCACGGCTCCGAGTGGTCGGCGACCTGCGACCACACGAACGCCTCGGGAGCCAGGGTGACACCGAGCGCCTCGCACCTGGCCTCGGCCCGAGCCTTCTGCTCCATCAGCACCGCAAGGGTGATCGGATCGAGCGCAAAGCGGCGTCTCTTCTTGTTCTTGGTCGCCGACAGCATGACCACCCCGTTAGGGAAGGCCTTGACGACGTTCCCCTTGCCGCCTAACGCGGCGGCGTGCGTCCTCGGAAGGTCCGAGCAGCGCCACCAGATCGTTGCCGTCCCAGCCTCGATATCGATGTCGCAGAACCGCAGCCCACAGATCTCCCCGCGGCGCATCCCGGTAGTGGCATCGACGAAGATCAACGCGGCCAGATCCGGATTCTCCTCACTGACCGCCAGCGCCAGACGGCGAGCTTCGGCTGGGGTGGGCGGCACCCGTTCCTCTGGAGCCAGGGCGGGGGCTTGCGCTTCGCCCGCCGGGCTCGGCGGCGACAGCCACCGCCACCGGATGGCCTGGTTGAGTGCGGCGCGGATCAGCGAGTGGAAGTGATGCCGGGTGGTCGTATGCAACCCTTTCCCCGACCGACCGCCGGCCGAGGCCAGCCGGGCGTAGAATTCGTCCAGGTCCCGGCCGGTAAGGCGCCGCACGTCCTTGCCGCCGATCGGATCCGACTTGATCCGCTCCGCCCGCCGGCGGGCCTCCAGCATCGTCTTCGGAGCCCGGCCCCGCGCCTCCTGATGTCGGAGGTACTCGTCGAGCAACTCGCCAAGAGTGCGGCGCTCACCCTGGTGGCGGCCGCCTTCGACTTCGGCCATGAGCTTGGCCGCCTCGATCTCGACCACCTTGGGGAAGCCCTTGGCGCCCGGTCGCCGGGGCGGCCCCTTCACCGTACGGGACACCTGTCCGTACTTCCCCGTCGCCGGGTCCCGCCGCCCCGTGGACGCCGTGATCTCGTAGACGCCCGGAGCCCGCTCTCGTATCCTGGGCACGTGGCCAACGTTATGCGCCCCCAGCGACAGTTTGGGATAGAGTTTGGGATGACCTGAGCTCGCAGCGCATAATGGCTGCTGGAGGGATGCGAGAGCGGCCGAATCGGACGGTCTCGAAAACCGTTGTGTCCTTTGGGCACCGTGGGTTCAAATCCCACTCCCTCCGCAGGCTGAACCAGAGGCGCCCCGCCGGCAGGCGGGGTGCTCTCGCGGTCAGCGCCCGGGACAGGATTGAGTTAACGAAGAGGAGGCGGCGGCACCAGTTCGGAAACGAAATACGGTTTGACCTTGCTATGCGACTGAGACGGGTTCGGAGTGCCGCCGCCTCCTCTTCCGTTCAAGTGGTCCTGTCCCGGGCACTCAGGCCGGGGCGAGAGGCCCGACGTGAAGGATCACGTCGTTGCTGTTCGCGCACCCTTGGTCGCTGTGAGCTATGTAGATGGTCGTGGTGTCCCCCGGCGGGTAGACGGCCAGCCCGGCGACCGGGGTGATCCGGCACGACCCGGCGAAGTTGGCGGCCGCCGATATACCGAGGTTGGCCTGGGCCATCTGGCCTGGAGCGAGCGTGACGGTGGCGACCGAACCAGGCATGCGGTCGGCGGGCGCGCCGACCTGACTGCCACCCGGGCCGGTGACGAACGACACGCCGGGGTAGCCGTCCAGGGTGCAGGTGGAACCACCGGTGTTGCGCAGGGTCAACGGGTAGTAGATCGTTCCCGCCGCCCCATTCGGCTGGCCCAGGCTCCCGGCCAGCTGCGCGCTACGGCACGGCCCCGGCCCGGTGTTCGCTGGGCTCGTCGATCCAGGAGATGACACGGCCGTGCTGGAGGCCGGAGGCTGGACCGAGGTGGTCGCTCCGGACGGGACCGTCGAGGACGGGGCGGTTGTCCCGGGAGTGGTGGTGGGCGCGGTCTTCTTGGCCGAGGCCGAGCAACCCGCGGCCACGAGCAACGGCACCGCCGCCAAAATGGCCATCCTCGCCGCCATGTTGAACCGGAGAGCTCGCGCCATCAAGCAGCCAGATCGATCTCGTAGTGCAAGAAATCCGGGTCCCGCCCGGCGAAGTGCATGCCGGCGGCGAGCATAACGTGCTGGGAGGCCACGTTGTCCGGGCTGGTACGGCCGCACACTCTCCGCACGTCGTCCATGCCAGCCGCCAGTTTGAGGATGAGCCGGAGCGCGTCGGTGGCAACCCCCCGCCCCCGGATCGACGGCACCACCCCGTAGCCGATCTCGACCACCCCGTCGCGGGGCGGCCCGTGGAACCCGATGCCCCCCACCACCGAGCCGTCCAGCATGATCTGGTAGTAGCCGAACGGGTTGGACCGTCCGGGGCCCCCGATCACGGGGAGCTGGCGGAGGTAGGCCAGGCAGGCCCGCTTGTCGCCGTCGAGGGGGTAGCCCTCGGCCCACGGCGGGTCGGCCTGCTCATCGGGTCGGCCCCGGGTTACCCGCTTGGCGGTCGCCCGCGTCGCCAGTCGGATGGACAGGTCCATCCCGACCATCATGGCCGACCGGCTTCACGGCGCGAGGTGACCCGGGAACAAAACGGGTGCGGAGGACCGTTGACATGCGATGACATGAGGTTTCTTGTTACCGGGCCAGACCTATGAGGGGATACGCGAGCCGGGCGGCCCGGCGTGACCCCGGCGAGATGAAGGCTGCCAACATCACCCGGGGGACGCTCAGGCGGATCTGGCACTTCCTCAGACCCTACCGGGGCCGCTTGGCCCAGTACCTAGTCGCCATCATCGGCGGAGCCGTGGTGGGCTCGATCCCGCCGCTGCTGGTCCGTGATCTGATTGACAAAGGGATCAATCATCACGATCTAACGGTTGTCGATGCCCTGGCCGCCGGGATGATCGGGCTGGCGTTGGCCCAGACGGCGGTCTCGCTGGTCAACAGGTGGTTCGGTTCGGTGATCGGCGAGGGCATCATCTACGACCTACGCGTTCAGCTCTTCGACCACGTACAGCGAATGCCGGTCGCCTTCTTCACCCGCACCCAGACCGGGTCGCTGATGTCCCGGTTGACCAACGATGTTCTCGACGCCCAGAACGCGGTCGGGACGGTGGCGTCGGTGTTGTCCGACATCTTCACCTTGGTCGCCACTTTGGTGCCGATGTTCGTGCTCTCGCCGGCGATCACCGGGTTCGCGTTGATGGTGCTGCCCCCCTTCGTCGTGGTCGATCGGGTGATGGCGGGGCGGATAGCCCGCGTGTCGCGACACAGGATGCAGCTGAACGCCGACATGAGCGCCACCATGACCGAGAAGTTCAACGTGGCGGGCGCCCTCCTCGTCAAGCTCTTCGGCCGGCCGGTCCAAGAGTCGCGCCAGTTCGCCAACCGGGCCGGAGCGGTGCGCGACTCCGGCGTGCGCCTGGCGTTGATGTCGCGCTATCTGTTCGCCGCCCTGTCGCTGGTCGGAGCAGTGGGCACCGCCGCGGTGTACTGGCTCGGAGGCCGAGAGGCGGCCACGGGCCATCTCGCCGTCGGTACGGTGGTCGCTCTCGCCGCCTACGTCACCCGGCTGTACTCCCCGCTGACCGACCTGGCCAGCACCCGGGTCGACCTGCTCGGGGCCATGGTGAGCTTCGATCGGGTTTTCGAGGTGCTGGACACGCCACCGTCGGTGGCCGATCGCCCCGGGGCGGTGCCGCTCGAGAACGTGGTCGGGAAGGTGGAGGCGTCCCACGTGTGGTTCCGCTACCCCGCCGCGGCGGACGTGTCGGTGGCGTCGCTCGAGCACAGCGCGGAGACTATCGGCGAGGCCCTCCCCGCCGAGCCAGGGCCGTGGGTGCTGCGCGACGTGTCGTTCGTAGCCGAGCCGGGGACCATGACTGCTCTGGTCGGCCCGTCGGGGGCGGGCAAGTCGACCCTGTCGTCGTTGGTGCCCCGGCTCTACGACGTCGTGGAGGGCTCGTTGCGCATCGACGGCCACGACGTCAAGGACGTCACCCTCGCCTCGCTCGCCGGCCAGATAGGTGTGGTGAGCCAGGACGCTCACCTTTTTCATGACACGATTGCTGCCAATTTGCGGTATGCCCGCCCGTCGGCGACGGACGCCGAGCTGCTCGAGGCGTGCCGGGGGGCCCGTATCCACGAGCTGATCGCGTCGCTGCCCGACGGCTACGACACGGTGGTCGGCGAGCGGGGTTATCGCCTCTCGGGCGGAGAGAAACAGCGGCTCGCCATCGCCCGGGTGCTGCTGAAGGACCCTTCGGTCGTGATCCTCGACGAGGCGACCGCCCATCTCGACTCGGAGACGGAGCTGTTGGTCCAGCAGGCATTGGCCACCGCGCTGTCGGGACGGACCGCGATAGTCATCGCCCACCGGTTGTCGACCATCCGGGCGGCCGACCAGATCCTCGTGATCGACGGCGGGGAGCTGGTGGCCCGGGGCACCCACTCGGAGCTGGTGGCCCAGGGCGGCCTCTACGCCGACTTGTACCACACCCAATACCTCCAAGGCGTCGGGGTCAGTGAGGATGGGGGTGAGGATCGCCTTTGGTCTTCTCCAGCCAGAGCTTGAGGCCAGCCGCGTTGGAGTGAATACCGTTCAGCGTTTCGAGCTTGGCCCGGTGCTCCTCGGCGATACCGTCCTGGTTGGCGCCGAACTCTTTCGACAGGGCCTCGGCGATGTCCTGCCCGGCCCGCCACGCCCGTTCCGCCGTCTCGGCCCAGTGCCGGAGCGTGTCCTCGGCTTCTTGCAGCATCTCGATCGGTTCCGGCAACAGCCCGTAGTGGGCCAAGGCCACCCCGTGGGGGGCACAGTCGGCGAACTTGCGCAGCGAGGTGACGGCCTGGTCGAGATCGAAGTCGGCGGGTGGGGTGGCGGGGCGCAGCACGCCCAAGTCCGGTAGGCGCACTCCGACTGCGTCGCCGGCGAAGAGGACGCCGCTCTCGCTGTCGTGCAAGGCGAGATGATGCTTGGCGTGTCCGGGCGAGTCGATCGTGATCAGCTCGCGCCCCGCGCCGATCTGGATGGCCTCGCCATCTGCCAGCACGTGGATGCGCTCGGCTGGAGTGGGGTCGAGGCGCCCGTAGAGCGAGTCGAGCAGGTCGCCGTATACCGTGGCCGCCGAGCTGACCAGGCGCGCCGGGTCGACGAGGTGGCGGGCGCCTCTCTCGTGGACGTATACCGTCGCTCCCGGAAAGGCCCGGGCGACGTCTCCCACTCCACCAGCGTGATCCAGGTGGATGTGGGTCACGGCGACACCGGCCAGATCGCCCGGGCTGACGCCGTGGTCCTCCAAAGCGGCGAGCAGCGCAGGCACAGAGGACTGGCTCCCGGTCTCTACCAGCACGGGCGCCGGGCCCTCGATCAGATAGCCGGCAGTCATCCTGGTCCAGCCCCCGAGCAGGGTGTCGATCTCGAGCACGCCGGGGCCGATGTAGGTCGCCATGACGCTCGACCTTAGAAGTCCTCGTTCAAGATGGCGAGCGCCTGATCGTGCAGCAGGGCGTTGGAGCTGATGGCGCTCCCCCCGTCGGGCCGGGCTCGGCCCCCGAAATCGGTGAACCGACCACCCGCTTCCTCGACTATGGGCTGGAGAGCCGCCAGGTCCCAGAGAGAGACGATCGGATCGAGGCCGATATCACATGCTCCTTCGGCGACGAGCATGTGAGACCAGAAGTCCCCGAGGTTGCGGTCGGCGAAGCACTGCATGGCCAGGCGGACGTAGCGTCGCGGGTTGTCCCAACTCGACAAGGCGCTGCCGCTCAGGTGGGCGTCGCCCAGCTCGGCCACCCGGCTCACGTGGATGGGAGCCGGGGACGCATCGCTGCTCCGGGCCCACGCCCCCTGGCCCCGGGCAGCCCACCAGCGGCGGTGGAGGGCCGGGGCGGAGACCACGCCGAGCTGCACCATGCCGTCCGCCTCGAGGGCGATGAGGGTGGCCCACACCGGGACGCGGCGCACGAAGTTCTTGGTGCCGTCGATCGGGTCGACGATCCATCGCCTGTGGTTGCCGGTCTGCCCGCTGTCGCCGTACTCCTCCCCCACCACTTGGTCGACGGGCCGTTCCCGGCTCAGCACGGCCCGGACCTCCCGCTCGACGGCCCGGTCCGCCTCGCTGACCGGGGTCCGGTCGGCCTTGGTCTCCACTACCAGGTCCACCTGGCCGAACGCGCCGGCGGTGATGGTGTCGGCCCGGTCCGCCAGATGGAGGGCCAGATCGAGATCGCTCACGAGGCCGGTCACGCCAGGGCGACCAGGTCCATGAGGTCGTCGCTCCAGTGGTCCTCCACCCCGTCGGGCATGGTCAGCACCCGGTGTGGGGCCAGCTCCTGGACGAACCCGGCATCGTGGCTGACGATGATCATGGTCCCCGGCCAACCGGCCAGGGCGGCACCGACGGCTTCGCGGGAGGGTGGGTCGAGGTTGTTGGTCGGCTCGTCGAGGAGCAGCAGGTTGTGACGCCCAGCGACGAGCTGGGCCAGGGCCAGCTTGGTCTTCTCGCCCCCCGAGAGGGTGCCGGCGTCCTGGAAGGCGATCTCACCGGTGAGCCCGAACATGCCGAGCAGGCCGCGCAGCTCTGGCTCGGGCGCGGCCGAGGCCTGCCTCATGTGGGCAAGGACGGTGACCCCGGACGCAATGCCTTCGTGCTCTTGGGCGTAGTAGCCGGGAACCACCCCGAGGCCGGTCCGGCAGGCGCCCTCCTTCGGCTCGGCACGACCGGCGAGGATGCGCAGCAGGCTGGTCTTGCCCGCCCCGTTCAGGCCGAGCACGAGCCACCTCTCGCCCCGCTCCACCGCGAAGGTCACTCCCTGGAAGATCATCGGCCCGCCATAGGCCTGCCCGAGAGCCTCCGCCTGGAGCACGACCCGCCCGGCGCGAGGTGGCTCCGGGAAGCGCACCTTGTACTTACGGTCGGCCCGGCCCGGTCCGGCGACGGCTGCGGCCTGCAGCCGCTCGGCCCGCTTGTCGAGCGACTTGGCGACGCGGGCCCGCTTGGCCGTCTGGTGGCGCATCGAGTCGGCCAGGTCGTGCAAACGCTTGATCTCGCCCTGCTGGCGGGTCACCAGCCTCCGCTTGCGCTCCTCGTCCGCCTGGCGGGCCTCGCGGTACTGGGAGTACGTACCCCGGTACTCGACCAGCTCACCTTCGTCGAGATGCAGCACTCTGGTGATAGCCTCGTCGAGCAGATCCAGGTCGTGGCTCACCACCAACAGGCCGCCGCGGTAGTCCCTCAGGAACCCCATCAGCCAGGTCTTGGCGTCGCTGTCGAGGTGGTTGGTCGGCTCGTCCAGCATGAGCACGTCGGTGCCGGCGAAGAGGATACGGGCCAGTTCGACCCTCCGCCGCTCGCCGCCTGACAACACACCCAGCGGCAGATCGATGCGATCCGCGCTCAAGCCCAGCCCGGCCACGAGCTGGCGGACCTCGGACTCCGCCGCGTAGCCACCGAGGGCGGCGAAGTGGTCCTCGGCCCGGGAGAAACGCGCGACGGCCCGCCCGGTCGGGTCGCGCTCCATCGCCCGCCGCAGGTTCTCCACCTGGGCGGCGGCTTCGTCGAGGCCCCGCCCGGACAGGACATGGGCCAGACCCGTCGAATCCACCACGTGGCGAAGCGCCCTCGGGTCCTGGGTGAGGAAGCCCAGCTGCCCGTTGAACGACGCCTGGCCCGCGGCCGGGGGCCGCTCGCCGGCGAGCACCTTGAGCAGGCTGGTCTTGCCTGCGCCGTTGCGTCCGACCAAGCCGACCTTGTCGCCGGCGCGCACCGAGAAGGACGCGGACTGCAGCGTCACGCGCCCCCCTACCTCTACGTGCAGGTTCCGGGCTTCTAGCACCCGTCCATGATGGCGGACGGTGGGAGCCGCCGCGGGTCGTTACCCCGCCTCGGGACCCGGACCGGCGCCCGCATCGGCGCCCGGTCGAGGCTTGCCGTCGAACAAGTCGAATGACCGGTGGGCCTCCTCCTCCGCCTGGCGGGCCACCTCCCGGATGGGCAAGCCGACCAGGCGGGCCACCCGGGCCGCGTCGTCGTGCTCCGCCTTGATCCGGCGCGGGCCCCGCTTCACCCGTACCGGGTAGCCGGCCACCTCGACGGTGGCGAACTCGCGGGAGAAGGGCCACCGCTGCCAGGTCTGGGCCCGGATCCCGAGGGTTCCCGTCTCGTCGGCCAGCACCTGGCGCAATCGTCCCACCGACGCCGGGTCGCACAACAACGACACCACGTGCGCCGGCCGCCCCTTCTTCCCGGTCACTGGCGTGATCCATGCGTCCAGGGCGCCGGCTGCCATGAGGGCGGACAGGGTGGCCCCCAGGATCTCCCCGGTCACGTCGTCGATGTTCGCCTGCAGCTCCACGATCGGCTGCCCGCCCACCCCTGAAGTGGACACCTCGTCGGAGGACAACGAGCCCACCACGACCTGCACCACGTTGGGCATGCCGTCGAGCTCCCGGGTGCCGGCCCCGAAACCGGACGACGAGATGGTCATGGCCGGCAAGGGTCCCCACGCCCGGCACATCGAGGCAAGGAGCGCAGCCCCGGTCGGCGTGCACAGCTCGAAGGGGATCGCCGTCCCGTAGGTCGGAGCCCCCGCACCCGACAGCAGGGCGACCACCGCAGGAGCCGGGACGGGCAGCACCCCATGGGCCGTGGACACCATCCCCCGGCCCTGGGCGACGGGCGACGAGCGCACCTCGTCCACCCCGAGGACCTCGAGAGCCACGCACGTCCCGATGATGTCGATAATGGCGTCCAGGCCGCCGACCTCGTGGAAGTGGACCTGGTTGACGGGGCGGCGGTGCAGGGCGGCCTCGACCGTGGCGAGGCGGGAGAAGGCGGCCAGCGCCCGGTCCCGGGCGCGCGGCGGCAGGCGGGCCTCGGTGATCAGGCCGACAATGTGGCTGTAGGTCCGGACCACCTGCGTGTCGCGCACCTGTACCCGGACGTGGGTCGCCGCCACTCCGGAGCGGGTAACGGGCTGCGCGCTGAGAGACCAGCCACCGACGGGCAGGGCCACCAGCTCGCGCTCCACCGCCGAGAGGTCGGCGCCCGCGTCGACCAGGGCGCCGAGCGCCATGTCACCCGCGATGCCGGCAAAGCAGTGCCACCAGGCGACCCTGGTCACCGGCGCGACCCGAGGAGCCGGTGGACGGCAAAGGCGGCGCCGAAACCGTTGTCGATCCCGACCACCACGAGGCCGGACGCGCAAGAGGACAACATGGCCAACAGCGCGGTCACGCCCGACAGCGCCGCCCCATAACCGACGCTCGTCGGGACAGCCACCACCGGAGCCGCCGTCAACCCTCCCACCACCGAGGCCAGCGCTCCCTCCATCCCGGCCACCACGACCACGGCGGGAGCGCGCTGCAACATGGGCACCCGGTCGAGCAGCCGGTGCAGCCCGGCCACCCCGACGTCGGCCACCACGTCACAGCGCAGGCCGAGCCCGGCGAGAGTCGCGGCGCACTCCGACGCCACGGGAAGGTCGGCCGTACCGGCCGTCACCACGGCCACCGGTTCGACGTCGGCCTGTACCGGTCGGGGCCGCCACACCACGGTCGATCCCCAGGCCGAACCACCTGGCCACGCTTCGAGCACGGCATTGACCTGGTCCTCCGCCGCCCGGGAAAGAAGGACCGGGCCCTCCGACGACGACGACAGCAGGGAGCCGATGATCCCCACGCATTGGGCGGCACTTTTTCCTGGTCCGTACACGACCTCCGGAACGCCCAGGCGCAGCCCCCGGTGATGGTCGACGGCGGCGTACCCCAGGTCTTCGTAAGGGAGAGCCCGCAGCCGGCGCAGGACCTCGTCGGCGTCGATCTCGCCGGCGGCGAGCTGGTCGAGCAGTTTTCGCACCGCGGCCGCGTCCATGACGCATCTATCCTGCCCGCCCATGACCGTTGTTGTCGCACCCGAGGCCACCATCGGCTTCCTGGGGCCGCGCGGCACCTTCACTGAGGAGGCCCTGCGCAGCGAAGCCGGCCTGGCCCGGGCCCGCCTGGTGCCCATGCGATCGTTCGTGCACGTCATGAGCTCGGTCGCCAGCGGGGAGATCGACTACGGCTTCTTGGCCATCGAGAACTCCATCGAGGGCACCGTCTCGGTCACCTTGGACCAGCTGGTCCACGAGCAGGACCTCATCATCGTGGGCGAGGTGGTGCTCCCGGTCACCCAGAACCTGGTCGGACCGGTGGGCCTCCGGCTGGCCGACGTCAAGCGGGTCGTGTCGTTCCCCCACGCCACCGGGCAGTGCCGGGCTTGGCTCACCGCCCACTTGCCCGATGTCGAAGAGGTGGCAGCCACGTCGACGGGCGAAGCGGTACGCCAGCTCGGGGAGGCGGTGAACGGAGACCGTCATGACGGCCACACCGCGGCGATCGGCACTGCGCTGGCTGCTTCGTTGTACGGCTTGGCGGTGCTGGCGCCCGAGATCGAGGACCACCCGGACAACACCACCCGTTTCGTCCTCATCGCTCGCCCCGACAAGGGGATCCCGGCGCCGACCGGTCACGACAAGACCAGCGTGGTGTGTTTTCAGTCGGCGGACCATCCTGGGTCGTTGCACGGGATCCTGGGCCAGTTCTCGGCCCGTGACCTCAACCTGGTGAAGCTCGAGTCCCGGCCCACCAAACAGGCGCTGGGCGACTACTGCTTCATCATCGACTTCGAGGGCCACGTGGCCGACGAGGTCGTCGCCGACTGCCTCCGCGACCTGCACGCCATGCTGCGCGAGCTCAAGTTCCTCGGCTCCTACCCAGCAGCCGGGGCACACGGGGCCGATGTCCGGGCCCGGGCGGGCGAGAGGTGGGAGGCGGCCGATCACTGGATCGACGACCTGCGCCGCCAGGTGCTTCCTCCCGAGTAACACCCTGGGCCCGCCGCTAGGTTGGCGTCGATGACCACCACCCAACCCGTCTTCGACACGGCCGAAACCGACCGGCTGCTCTCGACCACCCGGGCCGTGCGCAAGCGCCTCGACCTCGATCGACCGGTTCCCCGGGAGGTGATCCTCGACTGCCTCCGCCTGGCCGTGCAGGCGCCGACAGGCAGCAACGCTCAGAAGTGGCGATGGTTGATCGTCACCGACGCGGCGAAGCGGGCCGAGCTGGCCCGCATCTACAACGACAGCGGCCGCGCCTACCTCCAATCGGCCGCCGGGCAGGACCTGGACGCCCAGACCCGGAGGGTCTACGAGAGCGCCCTGTACCTGTGCGAGATACTCGACCAGGTACCGGTACACGTCATTCCCTGCGTGGAGGGCCGGGTCGATGACCGGCCGAGCCCGCGGGCCGCGTCGTTCTTCGCATCTGTCATCCCGGCCGCGTGGAGTTTCATGCTGGCCTTGCGCTCGCGCGGTCTCGGTTCGGCGTGGACGACGCTGCATCTGTTTCAGGAAAAAGAGGCAGCCGAGGTGCTCGGGATCCCCTACAACGAGGTCACCCAGGTCGCGCTGCTCCCTGTCGGGTACACGCGGGGAACCGATTTCAAAGCCGCCGAGCGCCCTCCGGTGGAGGGGATCACATACTGGGATAAGTGGGGCCAGACGGACCAACCGTCGTAGGATCGGCCCATCCCTGTCTTTCTGGCTCTGGTCCAGCGGCTCAGGACACGACGGGTGCACCCGCCGCGGGACCGCCTGCGACGGCCACGAGCCGGGCGGCGCCGGCGCCTCCTCTCGTGGATCTCACGGCCGCGCCATTGACTCAGGCCATTGACTCAGGCCATTGACTCAGGAGCGAGCGTAAGCTCGGCTCACAACCTAGAAGGGCCACCACCCTAGAAGGGGGTACTTGAGACGATGAGTTTGCTGGACAAGGTAAAGACGCAGGCCGCCCAGGTAGCCGAGAAAGCCCAAGAGGCGGGCAAGGCCGGTCAGGCCAAGCTCGAGGAGGCACAGGCCAAGCGGAAGGTCGACGGCATGTTCCGGGAGCTCGGAGCGGCCGTCTACGCGGAGCGTACCGGCAAGACCGGCGCCGACCCGACGGTGATCGATCGCCTGGTCGGTGAGATCAAGACTTTCGAGGCCGAGCACGGCGCCGCTGGCTCGACACCGGGGACAGGCGGGGGTTCAGTCTCCTAGCTCGAGGGCCCGCCACGCCTGGAAACCACCGACCAGGTCGGTCACGTCCAGCAGGCCGAGGTCCTTCAACCCGGCGGCCGCCAGAGTCGACGCGTAGCCCTCGTCGCAAACCACAACTACCCGCCGCCCTGGCTCGTCCATCTCGGAGAGCCGGTGCGGGCAGGTCGGGTCGAGGCGCCATTCGAGCACGTTCCTTTCCACCACCACCGCACCCGGCAGGTCACCGTCCCGGGTCCTCAGCGCGCTGGCCCGGGTGTCCACCACCAGCGCCCCGGCCGCCAGCTCGGCGGCCAAGCCGGCCGCCTCGACGCGCGGCGCGATGCGTTGGCGGGCGACGGCCAAGGCCCGGTCGATAGCCGGCTGGTCGCTCACGAGCGATATGCCGGATGGGCGGGCCGCGGCGGGACGATTCCGGCCGGCTCGCCCTCGACGGATCTGGTGATCACGCGCCGTCCCCCCTCGTCGAAGAAGCTCATCGTCTCCAGCGGGGGAGAATACACATGGACGCTGAGCGCCGGGGCGTCGCCCGCGAGCACGTCGTGGATGACCCCGGTGGGGATCGACACGAGGGTCCCCGGAGTGACACCCCGGGTCCTCTGCAACCCGGCGTGCCAGCGCAGCTCGGTGAGCTCGCCGCTCACGACCGTGAAGACCCCCTTGGACCGGCCGTGGTCGTGAGGGTCGACGCCGGTCTCTCGAGGCCAGTGCAGCAACCACGCGTCGTACTCGTCGGTCGTGAGGAAGCGCAGGCTGGTTCGGAACAATGGGTCCTCGACCAGGAACGGCCTCCACTGGTCAACGTCTCGCGCCAGCTGTAGAGCCACTTCGGCCAGCCGGCGCGATGACACCCGTGTCCTGTGCACCGCTGTTCTGTGAGCCCTGATCGGCATCAGCCCGCCGGTGGTCGTGTTCGCCATGGGGGAAAGCCTAGACCAATATTCGACTATTCCGATCGGATTTATAGCCTTCGGCTGTTCCGCCCCGGGTGCTCGTCGGTCGATCACTAGGCTAGACGCCCTCAGGAGGGATGGCAGAGCGGCCGAATGCGAAGCTCTTGAAAAGCTTTGGGATGCAAGTCCCCGTGGGTTCAAATCCCACTCCCTCCGCTGGTCAGAGGCACTTTTTGTCTCTCGACCACCTCTCTTCGATGAAGTGACGGCCATAATACGGCCATAAATCTGATAGCATTCTTGCCATGCGGGGGAGCGTCCGATCCCGAGGCGACGACAACTGGCAGGTGCGGGTTTCGCTCGGCCGCGACCCTGCTACTGGCAAGTACGAGTACGCCACCAAGTGGATCCACGGCACGAAGCGGGATGCGCAGCGAGCCGCCGCCGCGCTCGTCGCCGAGGTCGAACGTGGGAGCCATCGCACCCAGCCCGGCCGGCACTCCGTCGCCGAGCTACTCGACGAGTGGATGGCGCACATCGAGGCGCAGGGTCGGGCCGCCACCACCATGGCGAGGTACCGCTCGGCCATCCTCGCCAACATCAAGCCCCATCTCGGATCCCTCGCCGTCAACAAGGTGGGCCCCGCTGACCTTGATCGCTTCTACGGCAAGCTGACCAGGGCCGGGCTCGGACCCCTCAGCGTTCGCAAGAGCCATGCCATCCTGTCGGCCGCGTTCAACCAGGCGGTTAAGTGGGGATGGCTCGACCTCAACCCGGTGCTGCGCGCCTCACCGCCGTCGACCCGCGGTGGTGAGATCCACCCGCCGTCGCGACAGGAGCTTCAGCAACTGCTCAAGGCCTGCGCTGAGTCTCACGAAGAGCTCGGCAGCCTGATCTTCGTCGCCGCCACATCGGGGGCGCGGCGGGGCGAGTTGTGCGGGCTCCGATGGAGCGACCTTGACCTCGACCTGGCCACGATGACTATCTCGCGATCAATCTCCGACGCCGGCCGGGAGGTGGCCGTCAAGGACACGAAGACACACCAGGCCCGCAGGATCGCCCTGGACGCGGCGACGGTTAGCGTCCTTCAATCGCAGAGGGAGCGAGTAGTTGCCCGGGCCGAGGCGGCAGGGCTGAAATTGGCCCCGTCGGCATACGTCTGGTCGCAGGAGTTGGATGCCTCAGTCGCCTACCGACCGGATCGGGTGACGGGCACCTTCCGTACGCTCCGCGACCGACTGGATCTGAAGCACATCACGTTCCACTCGCTCCGGCACTTCACCGCGACCCAGCTCGCCGCGGGAGGGGTGAGCATCCGCACCATCGCGGGGCGGCTCGGACACGCCAACCCCGGCATCACCCTACGGACCTATGCCCACTTCCTCGACGCCGCCGATCGGGAGGCTGCGGACGCTCTCGGAGTGGCTCTGGCCGGTCTTCAGCCTGCCTCGGACTCCGCGACCAGGCGACCGATCGCTTCCTCCAAGGCCCGACGCGGGACGACGAGCCGGCGCCCGAGCCGCACAGATGGCAGCTCGCGCCGCGCCACCAAGTCGTAGGCCAAGTCGCGGGAGATCCCCAGCAGACTGCCGGCCTCTTCGACGCTGAGGGCCAGGCGGTCGCGAAGAGGCACTTCTTCGGTGCTCATCGTTCTGCGTCCTCCTCGACTTGTCGGGCGAGCGTTCGGTTCTCTGCCAGATCCGATGCGATGGTGGCCGCGTACACCGCTTCGCCTTCCGAGTAGCCCCGGCCGGCGTATGTCCAGTGGCCCGCGACGATGACGTTGTCAGCGTCCTCGGCTCCGATCCCGTGCGCACGCAGCATCTCGTCTGTACGCCACCGGCGACGGGCGGATCGGAGAGCAGCCAAGGTCGTTGAGTATCGCCTCGACTTGGTCGAGAAGTGCCCACGGAAGCCGAGCATGTGAGCCCAGGGCCGGAGGCGTAGGTGTTCGAGTGAGGGTTGGCCTCCGAGGGACCAGCACGTGTCGATCATCACCCGGGCGTGAGGGGTGATCTGCAGCGAGTCGAGGTCGTACCTCATGCCGGTCCCGTGGCAGGGGCGACAGCGCGCTGCCTCCGTTCCCGGCAGCCGGCCAAGGCCGGCACAGTCCCGGCAGGCCAGGGGATAGTCGACGGTCCCGGCAGTCCCTGCACCTTTGGTGGCGTATTTGGCGATGTACCCGGCCACTTGGGTGTCGGTCATCATGTCGCCGTCGACGGTCCGAAGGTCGAGCTGCTCCCCCCACACCACCGGCCGGAAGATCGGGAGCGGTGCGATCACTTGCGCCGATTGCGCAGCCGAGTGGACGGCGTCGGTCAGGACGTCCGCCGTTGCTCCGGCCGGCGGTTCGTCACCGGGCTGTGGTCCGTCGAGCCGGAAGACGGCGTGGAAATGAATCAGCCCGCGGGCCTGGAACTCGGCGACCTTGGCGACGGACACTCGACCGAGGTGAGGCCAGGCGCGCTGGCTGATCCCCAGCGACCGCGCCGACTGCCGATTGGCGAGCTGGACGGTGCGGGGCCACAGGCGGGTGACCAGTGCGTTCCAGATGACTGCGTTCGGATAGTCGTACGTGGTCGGGTCGAGCGGCTGGCCCAGCAGGAGATCGTCCGGGCTGTGCCGGACGTGGCATTGGACAGTCCCATGAGGGTGGCAGCGGCCGTAGCGTCCGGCCTGTGTCTCCAGGAAGTGGTGAACGGGCCCGAAGCTCGGTGCAGTCAAGGTGGCGAAGACACGTGCGTGGTTGCGTACGGAGTTCGGAACGTTCTTTCCTCCGACGAGCCCAGCCCGGATCAGTTGGTAGGTGTCTGCCCGGTACGTTTCGGAGCAGGTGCGGCACCGGCTGGCCCGTCGGTTGCCGCAGGCGACCAGGAGCCGGCCCTCGTCCCGCTGGCGAAGAACCTCTCCGGTGCTCACGTCCAGCGTCCTGGACTCTCCCCAGAGGTGGATCGGGTTGGCGCAACCGCCGGTCGCCCGCACCATAGACAGCCACTCGCCGAAGCCCTCCTTCGACGCCACCTCCACGAGGTCGGCGTAGAGATCGGGACCGATAGCCCGGCTCATTCCCCACCGCCGTTCGTGGACGGGCCACCAGCCGGGATCCGGCGAAGGTGCTGAAAGTGGCTGACGAGATGTCCTGCATCGTGCTCGCTGACGAACGGCGCACGGACACGGTGGTACCCAGCTCGATCCGGTCGACGGAGGACGGCAACTCCAGTCCACTGTCGACCGATCAGCTCGGTCGGGGCCATCTCGGGATAAAGGCGAATGTCGTCCCCGAGGGCGGCTACGGCCCCGTCCATCGTTCGCACACCGAAGCTGAGTCCGACCTGGCACACATCCCGGATCGCTGTAGGGATGGCGTCGGCCGTCTGCTTCTGGGTGACGAAGATGGTAAGGAATCCTCTGGACCGGCCCTCCTTGGCCAGCTTGGTCAGGTACCAGATGTTCGACTCGCAGGCCTCCCGGTCGGCCCGGCTCGCCGCGCTGGCGTAGGTGTGACTCTCGTCGACGACGACTACGACGAGCGGGCAGTCCTCGCTCGGGCCCGCGTCCCAGAACTGAGCGGTCCCTCGGTTGCTACGGAGCCAGGCTGATCGGGCTCGCATCGTTTCGTAAAGCGAGGTGAGCAGCCGGTTGGCCCTGGCCAGGTCGTCTCCAGCCATTGCGAAGCACCGGTCGGCGAGCTGCCCGTAGTCGCCGTCGAATGGGTCGCCAACCTTGCCGTCGAGCACGGCTATCTGCACGGCAGGGTGGGGAGCGAGTTGGCAGAGCCACCACCGCTGGAGGGAGGTCTTGCCGGTGCCGGGTACGCCGGCGACGGTGACCCCCGACAGGTTGGACAGCGGGAGGAACACCGTTTCGCCCTCGTCGTCGACACCGACGTGCAGCGACCAATCGGCGATCGGCCGACCGTCCGGCCTGACCGCCCACGGCGCAGCCAGCGGGTCCCGGAGCAAGCCTCGAAGGCAGAGCAGTCCAGGGCGGTCCTGGCGGACTTCGACGCGGATGCAGCCCCACGCGTTGGCCAGGTGCCCGGCCATCTTGGTTACCTGGTCGAGGCCTACGCCGGGCAGGGTCTGCATGTAAGCCCGCAGCCCGTTGGGCATCGGCTGGAACTGGATGTGGGGGTAGTAGGTCTTCGGTGGTAGTGCTTGACCTGTCCAGAACTGGCGGCGGTGACGGGTGGTGTCGTCGACGAGGACTAGCCCGAGGTTCTGGGAATCCCATGGCCAACGGGCAGCTATCGAGGCCACCCAGCGGCGGATGGCTCGTTCGGTGTCGGGCATCTTCGGTCGGTGGTTGCGGCGCCAGCGCCGGTACCCAACGGACACGAGCAGGATCACCAGGCCCAGGAGGCAGGCCCAGGTCACCATCGGTACCCACGCCGGTACCGGCACGTGGACGCTCGGGGTGGCACCGGCGCTGGCGCCGGGGGTCACGGCTGGGACTCCGCGCAGACTCGGGCCCAGGCCCGGCAGGCGAGGAGGGTCTCGTGGTCGTTGAGGTTCCGGAAGATGTTCTCCAGGCACCAGTTGTGCTGCACGCCGGCCAGGTACAGGGCCATCAGGAGGATTTGGTAGGCGCCCTGGTCGTGCCAGTCGTCCAGGTCGATCCGACCCCAGTCGATGTAGGCGACCTCGGCCTCGCCGACCCGGAGAACCCGGATGGCGAAGAGGAACTCGTCTTCCTCCAGCCAGGTTCCGTGCTCGACGATCAACTGCGTGGCTGCCCTGACCGACACGTGGGTCCCCTCGGCCCCGGCGAGCAGTGCGGCCTTGAGGTCTTCGGTGTCCAGGTCGCAGGCGTTGAGGGTCTCAAAGGTGGCCGCCATCACGCAGCCGCCTTCGTTCCGGCCAGGCCACCTTCGACCTTGACCGACTTGGCCCGGACCATGACTCCCGAGCGGCCGTTCTTCTCCCACGTGACCGCCACCATCTCCTCGGGGATGATCACGGTGCCGATGCCGATGTTCTTCGGGAAGCCGCCCTCGGGAAGGGTCAGCTGGATCGTCTCGGCCCGGCTGGTACCGATGATGGTGACGTCCAGGCTCCACAGGGGCTGCTTCGTGTTGCGATCCAGCATCGGCTGGCCGTCGCGCTCCTGGGCGGTGGGCTCGCCCACCACCAGGACCTTGATCCTTCTGTCGTCAACGGGGATCACTCGCATTGTTGGTTCCTTTCTCTGCGGACCGGCCGAACCTCGACTCGCAGCCCACGGAGGTGATTGAACGACGAGGGCCCGGGACGCCGTAACCTCGCCCCGGGACGGCTGCCTAGACGTCTCTGACTGCGGCAAAACGTCCCCAAAACGTCCCTGTGGTGCAAAGATGGCGGGGTGGCCTCGCCGCTTCACGAAGTTCCGAACGAGAGGCTGCGCGCCGCCATCGCCGCCAGCGGCCTATCTCGCGATGAAGTGGCCGAGGGCGCCGGCGTCGACGCCAAGACACTGGAGCGCTGGGTGTCCACCGGAAGGACGCCGCATGCCCGTAACCGGAAGGCTCTCGCCGACACGCTGAACTTGGATCCGAGCGACCTGTGGCCGGAGGCCGATCCATTCGCCCGGCTTGTCCCCCGCGACCTGGCCGGGATCCAGTGCGCCTACCCGTCAAGGAGCGCCTTCGTGGCCGCCTTCCCACCCGAGCGCCTGTTCACGGGAGCGGTCTCGATTTCCCTCGCCGGCCTGTCCAACAACCTGCTCTGCCAGCACTACGCCGACCGCCGGCTCGAGGAACTCCTCGCCTTGGGGACCAGGGTGACGGTCCTATTCCTCGACCCCGGCGGACCCGGTACGGCTGCCCGAGAGCTGGAGGAGGGCTACGACCCTGGACACCTCCGGGGACTGACGGCGCTCAACATCTCGCTGCTCCAACGGCTCCGGTCGCGCCTGCCTGCCCACGCTCGACCTCGGCTGACCCTGGGAACCTACGAGCAGACGATCCGGTTCAACATCATCCTTGTCGACCGTTCCGACGATCAAACTGCAGTCGTGCAGCCCTACCTTCCCCACTCACGGGGAGTCGAGGCACCCACGCTGGTGATCCACCCCACCGCCGAACCTGGCCTCTTCGAGACATTCAAATGTGTCTTCGACGAGATCAGAGCCGAGTCCACCACGTGCTAACCAGCGACCTGGCCGACCTCCTTCCGGTCGCCAACCAGGCGGTCGATCTGGCGGCCGAAGTCCTCCGAGCGGCTGAGGGGCCGCGCCAGCTCACCGCCAAGGGGGAACGGGACTACGCCACGGACTTGGACTATGAGATCGAGCAACGGGTGCGCGATCACCTGGCTCGGGAGACGCCGCATATCGGCTTTCTCGGGGAGGAGGAAGGCCGAAGTGGGGATAGGGAGGACCTGGTCTGGGCCCTCGATCCTATCGACGGCACCGTCAACTTCGTCCAAGGCCTCCCCCTCTATGCCGTATCCCTCGCCTTGGTCGCCGGTGATCAGCCTCTCCTAGGGGTCGTAGACCTGCCGGCCTTTGGGCATCGGTACCACGCAGGCGATGGACTGGGAGCACACCGGAACGGGAACCGGCTGCCTTGCCCCGAGCCGCCGCCCAACCTGGCGTCAGCGACTGTCGCCATCGGCGACTACGCGGTGGGAGCTAACGCAGAAGTCAAGAACCGGGACCGCCTAGGCGTCACCGGTCGCCTGGCTAATTCGGTGCTCCGGGTCCGGATGCTCGGGTCCGCCGCTATCGACCTCGCCTGGCTTGCCGAAGGCCATCTAAACGCCTCCGTCACCCTTTCGAACAACACCTGGGACATGGCGGCCGGGGTCGTTCTTGCCCGCGAGACCGGGCACTCCGTCGTCGACCGAGGGGGCCAGACCTACGATCTCGCATCGACCGCCACCATCGCGGCCACTGCCGCCTTTCTCCCCGATCTCCTCTCGCACCTCGCGGATCCAGCGTGACTCGTCTGTCTTCCAGGGAGCAGGGCTACCAGGCCGGCCGGGGTCCCGGCCGGCAATCAC
>JAFAWZ010000221.1 GCA_019241495.1 Acidimicrobiales bacterium
CTGGTCGCCACCGACGACCGGATCCACTGGAACGACCTCCCGCCCGGCCGGCGCCAGAACTACAACCTGCTGGTCGCGCTCATCGCCGTCGCCGGGGTCGGCGCGGGTGTGGGCGCGGTGCTCACCTGGCTGCGCCGGCGGGCCAAACCCTCCTGAGAAGCTGTCGCAAAACGACTTCGAGGTGCGAGAAGCGGCGGCTCATCCCATGCCGTGGATGCGAGCGGAGAGGCGAGTCCCGCCTTCTCCCTCCCGCGGGTTTTGCGACCGCTCCTAAGAGGGGCTCTGATCAGGCGGCCGGCTCGTTGCCGAGCACGACGGTCGTATTCACGGTCTTGCCGGCGTGGATGTAGGTGATCTGGGCGACGTGGCCCGGGTCGGAGCCGGCCAGGATGGATATGAGGGCGCCGGTCGAGGTAACCGGCTTGCTGTCGATCGAGGTGATTATGTCGTTGGGGGCCATGCCGATCCGGGCCGCCGGGCTGCCCTTCTCCACCACCCCTGCTTGTACCCCGCCGGTGAGGCTGTACTGGTGGGCGATCATCGAGGGTAGGTCGTCGGCGTCTGTGACACCGAGCCAGGCGTGTGTCGGCGCCTGCCCGTTGATGAGCTGGGCCGCGACCCGGCTGACCTCGTCGATCGGCACCGCGAAGGCGAGGGATTGGTTCGACGAGTCGGTCGTCTGCGGGTCGACGGTAATGCCGACGACCTGACCCAGCCGATTGAGCACGGGCCCGCCGGTCGCGGACTGGCTCAGGGACGGGACGTTGAGGGCGATCAGGTCGTCGACCTCCGTCCCGTCGGCCAGGTTGGCCTCCCGGTCCTGGCCGCTGACCGAGCCGGTGAACACGTAACCGCTCAACAGGTCGCGGGCCCCCACGGCCAGCACCGCGTCGGCGTCGCGCAAGTTGGCGACGGTGCCGAACAAAGGAACCGCTTTGACCGCATCGGCAACTTCGATGACGGCCAGCCCGCTGAGGGAGTCCTGTCCGACCAGCCGGGCCTTGGCCACGGTTCCGGCGAGGAAGGAGACCTGTATGGCGCCGATGTAGGCGACCGATTGGGCCGGCTGGAACAGGGCCCGGTCGGTGACGACGAACGCCTTGCCGTTTCCGGGGGCGCTCACGAGCAGGCCGCTTCCCTTCTGGGGCCCGGTGGGGGCCTGGATGGTCAGGCTCACCACCATCGGCGCGACCGATTCCTCGATGGCGGTCCAGTTGACCCCGCTGGGCCCGGCCTCGGCGAGGGACACCGCCGAGGTCGCTGGGAGCTGGGCCCGCACCACAGTCGTTTGGTGATTCCACCAACCGGTTGCCATCCCGAGGCCTGAGGCGGTGAGCGCGCCGACCAGGCCGGCGATCACCGCCACCGTCCATGTCCGGCCCCCATGCGAGCCCGCCATGGCCCGCACCAGCCGGGCTCCTCCTCCGGAGGGACCGGTGAAACCGGCTCTGGTGAGGGCGTGGATCTCGGCTCTCTCGAAGCGGGCTTCAGCAGACTCAGAGGGGTGGCGCCACAGGCGGTCCTCCGGGGGGATCCAGGCGAAGAACGGGCCTTCGTCCTCAGCGCCCGGTTCTAGCTCCACGAAGGGCGAGCCTAACGACGTGCCGGTCCGGATGGTCATCGGGTGGGCGGGGCCGGATGTGGCCAGTGGCGCCACGCAGCCGGTCACTGGCCGTAGCATTGGGGCTGTGCACGACGAGATCGGCCAGAGCGGCGCGGCGCGGGAAGAGCCCGCACCCGCAGGCGATGTCTGGCTGGCCCTGACGACTGCGGTCCTGTCCATGGACCGGGCCGGGAGCTGGGTACAGCGCGGCGACTGCGGCGCCGTGGTCGTGTTCGGGGGGACCGTCCGGGATCATGCCAAGGGCCGACCGGGGGTCTCCGAGCTCGAGTACGAGGCCTATGCCGGCCAGGTAGAGCCGCGCCTGGCCGAGGTCGCGGCCCACGCCCGCAAACAATGGGCCGGGATCGGGAAGGTCGTCATCTGGCACCGGACCGGCACGCTCGGCGTCGGCGAGTGCTCGGTCGTCGTGGCCGTCTCGGCCGGCCACCGGGGGGAGGCGTTCGACGCGGCCCGCTACTGCATCGACACCGTCAAGAAGACCGTCCCCATATGGAAACGGGAGCGGTGGCAGGGCGGAGAGGATTGGGGGCTCGACGCCCAGGTCGTGGCGGAGGTAGGTGAGTGAGGCGGCGGCCATCATGATCGCCTCGTCGAGCGCGGTCGTCCTGTCCAACCTGGCCTACCTGATCGGCGCGGTGGTGGTGGCCGTCGTCGGAGGTCTCATCGTGTGGATGCGCCATCGCCAGCCCAAATCGGTCGACGCCAGGATGGCCTCGTTCCGCCGAGGTTTGAATGCCTTGGCCCCGGAGTCCTCGGCGCCGGAATCCTCTAAGACTGGCCCAGCGCCGAGGAAGCGGCCGGAGCAGTTCCGGATCAAGCCGATCGCCCACCGCGAATCCGATCCGGGTCCCGAGCCCGCGACCGTCCCGGTCGAGGAGACCGGCGGAGACATGACAGGTGGTCAACCTGGCTAGGGACCTGGCCATCGACCTCGGGACGGCCAACAC
>JAFAWZ010000225.1 GCA_019241495.1 Acidimicrobiales bacterium
AGTAGGTCTCGGCGGCCGGGAATCGGTCGGCGAAGGTGATGGCGAAGGCGTTCCGTCTCATGGGAAGCCGGCCGAGCGTCGTGGCGGCGAAAACCCGAAGGTCAGCCGTTCTTCTACCTGGAAGAATGGGAGATACAGGCTTGACAATTCCGGAGGTGTAGTTCACTAGCCGCAGACCGGGGAGGGCCGCAAGCGACGCTGCCCACGCGCTGTTCTGCCAGGTCGCCTGTGATCTGGACGCCTTGGAGTGTTCCCGACAGCTCGCCTGCTGTGGCCCCCGACGGGAAGCCCGTGGCGGGCTTCAAGGTGACGCTGAACGACTGTCTCGAGTCGGTGAGCGTCACCGTCCGGCAAGCCTCGAGGCCATCAGTCGCCCGAGTGAGGTCGCTCGTGAGCTTGTCCTCTGGCTCGGTGATCAGTTGCCGGGACGAATGGCCCGTCGTTGCCACCACTGAAGTCTCCCTCGGCCTTGACCGAACCGGGCCCGCCGTTGCTCAGGTTGTTGTCAAGGTTCGGGCAACCGACGGTGTGGAGTGGGCGTTACCGTACGCCGCACGCGCCCGACGTGCCATCGCCGCAGCGGTGCCCGCTGCACCTGCGGCCACGGCGGTGAGCGCGGCGACCACCAGCCACTCGAAGGAGCCACTGCCTGCGTCGGGGTCCACGCCGAAGGCCCCTTCAATCCACGACGGCATGATCAGTGTGGCGACGATCGCTCCGAGCGCACAGAGCGCCGCCATCACCCCGATCCAGAACCAGCCCCGCTCGCTGATGGGCCGCATCCTTCGATCCTCCCCTTGCCTGGTCTTTCTCACGCGCTGTCGGGGGTGAGCTCGACGACGAAGCCGTCTGCTTCAGCGACGCCCCCGACGCTGAAATCGAAGGCGATGTCGCAGACGATGAGCCGCTGGCCGACGAATCGGATCCCGTGCGGCGTTAGGAACCCCGATGCGACCTCGTGCGCGGCACCGGCAGCGTCGATCCGCAGCACCCGGCCGCGGTACTCGCCCATCCCGCTCTCCGGTGGGCTGAGCTGGATCGGCCCGGCCAGGTCCGCCACGAAGTACTCGCCACCGTGTCGGGGCCAGTCGGCGGGCGCCCGGTCGATGCCGGTCGGTGTGCCGAGTCCACCGGCGAACGGCTCGTCGAGGACCGTGCCATCGGGTGCGATCTGCGTCACTGTTCCCTCGCCACCGGAGCCGTAGATGTTCCCATTCGGCGTTGTCACAAGCATGCGGTCCTCACCGTCGACGGTGCCGAACGCGAGCCACATGGGTTGGCTCGGTCCCGGAGGCGCGAGCACGGCGAACGTCTCGGCTGTGCCGTCTGGCGCGACCGCCTGGATCGCACCGTTGCCGATCGTGATCGTGAACAGGTGTCCCTCGAACGCCGACTCGGGCGGACCGAACCGGGCCCCGACGCCTCCGGTGTTGGCCACCGATCCCTCAGGGCCCGTCAACGGGAGGTCAGCAAATCGCTCAACGATCCCGGTTCGAGGGTCGAGACGCACCACCATGTGGTTCTGCCCGGCCCCCGCGCGCCCGGTGTCTTGCTGGGAGACGCCGAAGACTTGTCCGCTGTAAGGGCCGAAGCCCTCAGGGGCACGGTCGATGCCGATCGGCGCCGTCATGTCACCCGGCGTCGCTAGCGGGGTCACGGAGCCTTGCGTGGAGACCCGGTAGACGTTGCCCTGGCCCTCGCCGAATTCTCCACCGTCGTCGCTGACCCAGACGTCGTTCCCGTCACCCTGGACCGCGGCGAGGGGATCCCACAGCCGCCCGGGCGAGACCAGGAGCCGCGCCCGGTAGCCCGGAGCGGCCGAGATCCTCGGCAGCTCGTCGGGGTGTCCGTGCGCCATCTCGTCCCTCCCTGCGTTCGTCCGGCACGGCGCATGTTAGGCCTTCGTCCCCGTGTGGCGTTGGGGCGGGGGGGTCGCCTCAGTCCGGCGTGATCGAGTACCCGATGCCGATCATCGAATGCGCCTCGCAGATCTCACCTGGCGGGTCGCTCTCACCCGGGACTTCGTGGCTTCGAGCCGATCGCCGCCTGGGAGCAACTGGCGAACCTCGCCTAGCTGGTGAGTAGCGGGCATTGTGACGGAGGGCGATGTGCCGGCCAAGGCGAGAGGTGAGCCGACAGACCTGCGGGGGCGAGGGCCTGAAGGTCTCGGCCCACCGACCCAGATGTGGCTGAGCTGGCCGGCATCGCCGGGTCGGACTGGTAGCGTTGCCGGGTCGGACTGATGATTTGTGGGCAATTCGGGGGAGTAGTGGGTCGTGACACGTGGTGATCGTCCAGTGGTCGATTTTGACCATCACAGCCAGGAGCATGTCGAACATCGCGACGAGATGTACCGCGACTTGCGCGAGCGGTGCCCGGTCGCCTGGACCAATGCCCACGACGGCTACTGGGTGCTCTCCACCCAAGAGCATGCCAGCGCGTTGTTGCGTGACCACGAGCACTTCGTCTCCGGTCGCCACCAGGACGAAGACGGCCGGTGGCACGGCGGGGACTCGATCCCCGACCCCCAGCTCCCGCCCTATCTCCTGTTGGAGAACGACCCTCCGATCTGGGGCTTCTACCGTCGGCTGCTCAACCCGTGGCTTGCCCCTGCCAAGGTGGCGGCCCGCCAGGCGCGGCTGGAGGAGCTCTCCACCCGGCTGCTCGACGAGGTGATCGAGAGGGGCAGCTTCGACCTGATCCTCGACTACGCCAACCCGATCCCTGGCGTCATGACCCTCGATCTGGTCGGCCAGCACGTCGAGGACTGGCAGCGGTGGGCGGAGCCTCACCATGCCGCCATATACACAGAGCCGGGGAGCGAGGAGTACATGGAAGCGGTGGCCGGCATCCTGTGGCAGCGCGAGCAGCTCATCGAGGCCATGCGAGAACGGCGTGGTGAACCAGGTGACGACCTGTTGACGGCGCTCGCCACGGCCCGCACCGACGATGGCGAACCGCTTGGCTTGGAAGAGGCGGTCGGCATCCTTATGACGATCATCGGCGGAGGCGTGGACACCACCACCGCCACGACCGCCAACGGGCTTCTCTACCTCCAACGCCACCCCGAGGCCAGAGCCTGGCTCCTCGAAGACCTCGATGATCGCCTCCCCCAAGCATGTGAGGAGATCCTCCGTTACTTCCCGCCCGTGCTCGGAGTAGCCAGGACTGTGGCCGCAGACGTTGACTTCGCCGACCAGAAGTTCGCCGCGGGCGAGCGTGTGCTTGCTTCGGTGACCTCGGCCAACCGCGACAGGAGGGTCTTTGAGGATCCCGACGCGGTGCGCCTCGATCGCGTCAACAACCGGCACTTGAGCTTTGGTGCGGGAATCCATCGGTGCGTCGGCTCCCACGCTGCCCGGGCCATGCTTCACACCATGGTCGGCGACGTCCTTCGCCGCCTTCCCGACTACACCATCGACGAAGACAAAGCGGTCCGCTATGGCCCCAATAGCGTGGTCGATGGATGGATCAGTGTGCCCGTGCACTTCACCCCGGGGCGCCGGTTAGGCGCTTCCTCTTGGTCTTCATGGCGCGCTATGAACCTGCGACCAGCCACTTTTTGAACAGTTGACCACGCTCGGAGGGCCGTCGGTCTGCCGTAGCGTGGCGAGTGGGCCGCCATCGTAGTGGTGACCGCCGCAGGTTCAGGCTCGAAGGCCAGCCGTCGTCGCCTTGCGTATAGTTCACTTGACGCGTTCGAGTACGGCATCGCAGGCAGCGGGTCGGATCGTTCTCGCCGACCGGCACCCCCACCCACGCGACAGCCTCGCGAACCATGATCGTCGAAACAGCCTCGTGGAGAGGAGCCAGCGATACCTGACCGTGACCACACTGCGGATTTGCTGAGCGAGGCGTGGAACGGCCTCGTGGCCGGTCAGCCGCACCTACACCCGCAGCCCGCCCTCGAGTTGACGGCCCCCGCCGCCACCTCCGGACTGGGGTCTCCACTGCGCGTAGCTGACACAGCTGCCGCTTGTGTCGGACTGGCTCTGGTCGCGGCAGCTGCCCTGGTCGAGCAACAAGGCGGCCGACCTACCTCCGCGTCGCTTCATCCCGGCCACATCGGTGCCGCAGTGACCAGTGAGCGGCACTTTCGCATAGGCGGACAGCGAGCAACACCGACGTTCGGGCCCCTGTCTCGCTTTTGGCAGACAAGCGACGGCTGGATTCGGACACACACCACATACCGATGGCATCGCCAGGCCCTCCTGGATACTCTCGGTGTGGATGACGACGTAGAACGGGTCGCGGCGGCCATCCGGGCCCTCCCTTCAGCAGTTCTCGAGGAGCGAGTCGTAGCCGCCGGGGGTGTGGCCGCCGCCGTCAGATCCGCGTCCGATTGGGCCGTCCACCCCCGAGGTCAAGCCATCGCGGCCGAGCCGCTGATTGGGCACCGCGTAATTCCTGGCGCGCCGCCGCGAGTACGAAGAGAGTCCCGGTTGCCGGCTGAGGAGGTGCGAGTGATCGATCTCACCAGAATCATCGCAGGACCCGTCTGCACCAGGTACCTCGGCGCGCTTGGCGCCAAGGTCTTGCGCATCGACCCGCCAGGCAAGCCCGATCTCGAGCCCGGCTCCGTCGCCGACAGCCTCCTTGGCAAACGCAGCGCTGCTCTCGACCTCAGCACATCTGCGGGCGCGACGGTGCTGCACAGTCTGCTGCATCAGGCCGACGTCATTGTCTGCGGGTATCGGCCGGGAAGCCTCGAACGTTTCGGACTTGGCCCCGAAGACTTGGCCAAGCGTCATCCTGGCCTGGTACAGGTCTACTTGAGCGCCTGGGGGCATAGTGGGCCCTGGGCAGGACGACGTGGATTTGACAGCGTCGTCCAAGCGCCGACCGGGATCGCCCTAGCGGAGTCCCGCGATGGGGAGCAGCCGGGAGCCATGCCGTGCCAACTGCTCGATCACGGCACAGGCTATCTGGCGGCCGCAGCTGTACTAGATGGGCTGCGGCGACAAGCCATCGGCGGCGGGACCCACATCAGAACGTTGTCTCTGGCCCGCACCGCCCACTGGCTTGTCGCCGGCGGGACTCGAACCGTGAACGCTGTAACTACCCCGAACGCAGGCGGGGACTGGATAGTCGAATTAGGCGGCGAGCCGGTGGTTACCGCAGTGGCGCCTCCCGGCGAGATCAACGGGCGGTCGCTGCACTGGCCAGGACGGCCCGCCCGCTACCTCGCTGACCCCCCGACCTGGGCACCTTGAACCGCCCGGGTTTCGGTGACTAGCGACGGGGTAGAAGGGCGGCGGTCAGGCACACATGAAACTATTGATGTGTTGCGCCAGTCGGGTTGGTTGGTCGAGGGGTATCAGGGTGCGGCTGTCGGCCAGGACGACGAGTCGAGATTGGGGCAGTAGCCCAGCAAGCCGTTCGCCGTGCTCGGGTGGCATCACCCGGTCGCGTTCTGCCCATATCACGAGTGAAGGGCGGTCGAAGCTTGGCAGGTGTTCGGCTGTATCGAGCAGGAGCTTGCGGTTGGCGGTGATCGCCCGCAGTACCCGGAGGGTGTCGCGCCGGATCTCAGGCTGCTTGAGTACAGGCTCCAGCCATAGCTGGGTGGCGCGGTCACCGCGTTTGGTCAACCAACCGAACGCGAGCGGTGAGCGCCTTATCGGGCGAAAACGCAGATGCTGCATGAAGAAGTTGAACAAGGTGGGAGGAAGCTTGCCGGCGGCGACGAGGGTTTTGCCGGTCAGCCCCGGGGGAAAGTTGTCAAAGGCGTCGCAAGAAATCAGGATGGCCCGCGCGAGTCGAGGTTCGCGCCGAGCCATGAGGAGTTGTAGCAGAGCGCCACCGGTGTCCACTCCGGCGACCGTGGCATCGCGGAGATCGAGTTCGTCCAGAAGTTGCCCGACGAGGGTGGCGATTCCCTCGAGTGAGAGGTCGGCATCGGGGGTCATCGCCTCGCGGTGTGCGCCCAAAGG
Organism: Acidimicrobiales bacterium; assembly: GCA_019241495.1. Classification (GTDB taxonomy): domain Bacteria; phylum Actinomycetota; class Acidimicrobiia; order Acidimicrobiales; family Palsa-688; genus JAFAWZ01. The sequence goes on from JAFAWZ010000225.1 coordinate 5,934, forward strand.
CAGCGTCGGCGCAATGCAGCGGTTGCCGGGTGAGAGTTCGGCGATGACGGCGCCCCACAACGATCGGTCCATCAGAAGGCCGTGTAAGAACACGATCGTCGGGCCGTCGCCGCCGGTGTCGGTGTACTCGATCGTTCCCGTGGTCAGGCTGATTGTGCGGCGCTGGGCGTCGTCGACGGGCGATTTCTGGACGGTTCGCGCCTCGGCTGGCATGAGCTCTCCTCTAGCCAATACAGTTGTAGTCGTAACAATACATTCGTATGGCTGGCGGGGTCAAGGGCCAGGGCTAGGTGGTCTCCTACCTTTTTTCCTCGATGTCACTGAAGGCTTGGTGAGCGCCTGACGGTAGAGGTCAGTGGTGGCGACGTTCCAGCGCTGGAGCTGCTCGGTAGCAAAAAAATCATCCGAGAGGTGCTGGTTCAGGGCGGGTTCGAACAGCACACACGCGAGATTGAACACGAACACGTGAATCGCAGCCCAATCCCGGTCAACCTCAGGGCGCAGCGCACCCGCTGCCGACAAGGGCTCGAGCCACTTCTGTTGGGCGATGGCTAGTAGCGACTCCAGAATCGAAGTGGCATCGGGATCACCTTCGCTGAGCTCGCGAGCGAGATATCGCAACGCAACTCGGTTCTCTTTCACCCAACCCGTCGTGAGATCACCCATGGAGGTCCAAGCCTCCTGGCTGTCCTCGGAAACTAGGTTCGCGAACGTTGCAACCGCGACCTCGACCACGTAGCGGTTCACCGCGACGCGCAGGTTGTCCTTGGTGCCGAAATGATGCTGTACGAGCCCCGGTGACACGCCCGCCGCCGCCGCCACATCACGAATCGACGTAGCCGAGACTCCGCGCGCCGCGAAGCCTTCCAAGGCGGCATTGCGGATCCGGGCCAAGGTCGTCAGGTCCGCATCGCGCGCCGGCAAGTCGCTCGACGAACTACTCATGCCGCCACAATACAACTGTATCGGCTCGGAGCACCCGGATGATGCCGGGCGTTTAGCCAGCGTCGAGTAGCGCAGCAATGGTTTTGAGTTCGGCCGGTTCGAGAGGCTTGTCGGCGACCATGACTATCTCTTCGAATTCGTGGGCGTGTTCGGCGCCCAAGACGGCGGCCGTCACAGACGGGTTTGCGAGGACCCAGCCAACGGCGAGCTGGCCGACGGTACGACCAGAGCCCTGGGCCAGCTGATCTAACCCGGCGACCAGATTGAACGTCCGGTCGTTCCAGAACCGGTCGCGGTACATCGGTCGGGCCGCAATTCTGGACCCTGTCTCGGGCTCCTCGTCCTGGCGGTAACGGCCTGCGAGCAGCCCCCCGGCCAGCGGCATGATGGCCAGGACACTGACCCCGCTCGCCTCGCAGAACGGGATGATCTCTCGTTCAGCGTCACGGGTAACCAGGTTGTACCCCAGCTGCATCGACCGAGGTACGGCCCTGACCGCGCTGGTAGAAGCCTGCAAGTAAGCGTCGAGGCGTTCTGGTGTCAGGTTCGAGCACCCGACATAGCGAACCTTGCCAGCTCTGACCAGATCATCGAGCGCATTGAGGGTCTCCTCTGGCGCGACGAACTCATCCCAGCCGTGCATCTGATAGACGTCGATGTAGTCGGTCCCGAGTCGACGCAAGCTCGCTTCGACGGCAGTGAGGATATGGCCCCTGCTGAGGCCCTGATCGTTGGGGCTGATTCCTTGCGCCCAGCGGTCCGCGTGGTTGATCGGACGCCCGATCAAGGCCGCATGCTCTAGAACCGTGTCGCCGACCCGGTTGCCGAACTTGGACATGATGACGAGACGGTCCCGGCGGCCGGCGATCGCCTTGCCGATCAGCTCCTCGCTGCGACCTTGAGCGTAGAAGTCAGCTGTGTCGATCGTCGTGACGCCCCGATCGAGCGCGGCATGCACAAGTCGGGCCACGTCGGCCTCGTCGTTGAGCTCACCGAAAGTGGCACCGCCCAGTACGACCTCGGAGATCCGGAACCCTGTCCGGCCCAAACACGGGTATTCCATTGCAACCACCGTAGTGCCAAGTGCAGTTCCCAGACTGGGATGAAGGCGTCTTGGAGCCAGACTGGCTATGAGCGACGTCATCGCCAGAGAGGACCTCGATTTCTACGCCGCCGTACGATAGGGCCGCCACCGCGAATCGGTCGATCTCTCTATTAACGGGATATGAAATTGGTGGAGCAGGGGAAAGACCCCGGAGGCTCCTCGAGCCGCTCGTGCTAGCGTCAAATCTAGATGAATGTCCTTATGCGGCTGCGGATATCACTGGCCGACCGCGTCGGGTCGCTCGGCCAAGCAGCCACCGTCATCGGCCTTCACGGCGGGAACATCCTTTCCATCGACGTGCTCAGTTCCGGTGGAGAATCGGCTGTTGACGACGTGATAGTGGAGTTCTCCGAGGAACCCGATATAAGGGACCTCGCTCAAGACTTCTCCATGAACGCGGCGACGAGGCTGATCGAGCACACGGTTGCCCACACCACTGACCCGCTGGCCACCATCCTCGGCCGGGTGGTCGATCTCCTCGAGGCCGAAAGGATCAATTCACCTGGTGGCTCTGATGCGGACGGCGCGGCTGGCCCCAAGGATAGTTTGTGTCATTCGATATGTTTGGTCTGCGCAGGCGCAACATGTGAAGCGTTGACCACCCAAGAGGCGTCGATATACCACGCTGGCCGGCTCGCTCTCGAGGGCAGCCACCCGATGACCGTTCGGACATCTGATGCCCCCTCCGGGCTGGTAGAGGGTCAAACCGAGGAGATCGAGCTGCTGGTGGTCCCCGGCGTGATCCAGGCCACCGGTGACTTGGTAATTTTCATGGGTCGCCCGCCGGGCAGCGAGTTCACCAGCAGAGAGATCGCCCGGGTTCAGGCCATCATTGCCATCCACGATCGGATCCAACGACCTGGGGACCGCCTCGGAATCTCAGATCGCTATCCCGGGTGACCCTTTGTCGTCCGCAGGCCCAAGCCGCTCTACCGTGCGCTGGGAGACGAGTCAATCCTTGCCCGGTGAGCCTAACCATGCAGTCGTGGGGCCTACCATCGCCTGAGCTCGGCGCAACCTGTCGCAGGCATCCCGGTTAGGACATCAGTTGAGCAACCAGCGGACCAGCATCGTCGAATTCATGAGAGAACGACTCGGTCGGGTTGGCGTGTTCTCAGGAAATGCCCTGGGCATGTCGGCTGCAGATGAGCGAACTCTCGTGCAAGGCATCGAGGAGCTCGGCTACGGCTCCTTCTGGTGCGGCGAGATCATCGGTGGCAAGGAGGCATTCGGACACGCCGCTCACTTGCTGGCGGCCACCGAGTCGTTGGTGTACGGAACCGGAATTGCCAACCTGTGGGCCCGACATCCCGCCACGATGCAGGGCGGGTCGACGACGGTCAACGACGCGTGGCCCGGTCGCTTCGTGCTGGGAGTGGGAGTGAGTCACGCCCGGATTGTCGACGCATCCAGCCAGACCTACGACCGTCCATACTCCCGCATGGTCGGGTACCTAGACGACATGGACCGACAAAGGGACCTCGAACGACCTACCGAGGTCCCGCCTCCACCTCGCCTTCTCGCCGCTCTCGGCCCGAAAATGCTCGGCCTTGCGCGCGATCGAGCCGACGGAGCGCTGCCGTACTTCGTCCCACCCCATCACACCTCGGTGGCCCGGGCCGAGTTGGGGCCGGACAGGTTGCTCGTGGTCGAGCAAGCTTTCGTCTTGCAGACTGACGCAACGGAGGCACGGCGGGTTGCTCGTGAGCACACCAGTGGATACTTGACTCGTTTCCCCAACTACGCACGGAATCTGCAGAGGATGGGGTATTCGCAGGAGGACGTGTCAGGAGGAGGCAGCGACCGCCTGGTGGACGATCTGGTCGTATGGGGAGACGAGGTTGCGATCGCCGCTCGGGTCGCACAACTGCTTGATTCAGGCGCTGACTCAGTCGTCATACAAGCCGTCGCCCCCGCGGCCAAGGAGTTGGAGTCATTGGCCCGTGTTGCTCCGGCGGTACTCGATATCTGAGCTCAGGACGAGATGGAACCGGGGCCAGAATGGGCCGGCCTCCTTAAACTGACCTAGCCGCCGAGCCTTCGAAAGAAAGCTAGAACTGCTCATGAGTAGGTGGATCTCACGACGGCTCTTGCGAGTCTCCATCTCTGCGGTGCCGACCACGAAGATCGGCCCACATGTCGACGACGAGCCGCATAGTCTTTCGACGTGAGTTACAGCCTGGAGCTGAGCGAGCAGGAGCGGCGCCGCTATCGGATGATGGCTGTCGGAGCGGCCGACCATGAACGCTTGGAATGGGAGGCTGCGGGCGTCAGGACCAGTGCTCGCGTAGCCGACGTGGGCTGCGGGCCGGGCGCCGTGTTGCGCCTTCTCGCGGAACGAGTCGGGCCTGAGGGTTCCGCTATCGGCGTGGACGCCGACCCTAAAGCTGTCGCGATGGCTCACGAAGAGGTCTGCGATTTCAAGCATGCGAGCGCTCGAGTTGGTCAGGCCGATGACAGCGGCCTGGAGCCTGGCACCTTTGATGTGGTGATGTGCCGGCATGTGCTGGCCCACAACGGCGGCCGGGAGGCGACCATCATTGCTCACCTGGCCAGCCTGGCGGCCCCGGGCGGCTGTGTTTATCTGGTCGACGTCGACGCCACGGCCCTGAGGCTGACCGCCGACGATGCCGATCTCCAAGACCTCTTGTCGCGCTATCGGGCTTTCCATCAGGCCCGGGGTAACGACCTCAGCGTGGGCCTGCGGCTGGGTG
>JAFAWZ010000237.1 GCA_019241495.1 Acidimicrobiales bacterium
GTAGCGAGTCAGGAGGGAGCGCAGCGCGGCCACACCGTCGGCCACGTTCCCCGCTACGTCCTTGGAAGGGTCGAGGGTCGGCTCCTGGGGCAGGTAGCCAACGGAGAATCCCGGTGTCAGCCGGGCCTGGCCCGTGTAGCCGTCGTCCAACCCGGCCATGATCCGCAGCAGGGAAGACTTGCCCGAGCCGTTGGAGCCGATCACGCCGATCTTGGCCCCGGGGAAGAACGACAGGTTGATGCCCCGCAGCACCTCGCGGTCGGGCGGGTAGAAGCGTCGCAGGTCGCGCATGGTGAAGATGAACTGAGCGGGCATGGGCCCAGTCTGCCCCAGGACCTTCTCAGGGGCGCCGCGACGTACCCTGGAAATCGTTATGAACGAGTCTTCGGAAGGCTCCGCCAGCTTCGGCGCCAACGCCTGGCTGGTGGACGACATGTACGAGCAATACCGCCAGGACCCGGCGTCGGTCAGCGAGAGCTGGCGGGAGTTCTTCGAGAACTACCGGCCCGGCGGCGCCAACCTGGCCCGCCCTTCGACCCCCGAAGCAAGGTTGACCGCAGACCAGGCCGCGCCCGGCTCGGGCCCGCCGGCGGCTCCGGTCGCCGAGGCCCCCCGCCGCCCGACCGCCGCGCCCGCCGACGGGGCAACAGGTGGGTCACAACCGGTCGCCCTTCGCGGGGCGGCCGCCCGGGTCGTGGCCAACATGACGGCCAGCCTGGGCGTGCCGACTGCGACCAGCTTTCGGGTCGTTCCCGCCCGGTTGCTCGAGGTGAACCGGAAGATCCTGAACAACCAGCTCTCCCGTACCGGCTCGGCCGGCAAGGTCAGCTTCACCCATCTCATCGGCTATGCGGTGGTGGAGGCCCTGAAAGCCGTGCCCGCGCTCAACTCGTCGTTCGCCGAGCCCAACCCGGCCGATCCCAAGCCCTCACCCGGCGTGGTCCACCACGACCACCTCGGCCTAGGGATCGCCGTGGATGTGGAGAAGGCCGACGGCTCGCGCAGCCTCATCGTTCCGGTCATCAAGGCGGCCGACACCATGGACTTCCGGGACTTCTGGGCCGCCTACGAGGAGCTGATCCGCAAGGTCCGCACCAACAAGATCGGCGCCGACGACCTGGCCGGCGCCACGGTCAGCCTCACCAATCCCGGCACTCTTGGCACCGTCCAATCCGTCCCCCGCCTGATGCCCGGTCAGGGCGCGATCGTGGGCGTCGGCACCATCGACTTCCCGGCCGAGTGGCAGGCAGCCGACGAGCGGGTCCTGGCCGAGCTCGGGGTGTCCAAGGTCGTGACCGTGACGAGCACCTACGACCACCGCATCATTCAAGGGGCCGAGTCGGGCCTGTTCTTGCGCAAGGTCCACGAGCTGTTGACCGGCGGCGACCACTTCTACCACCGGGTGTTCAAGGCGATGGGCGTGCCCTACGAGCCCGTGCCGTTCCACCGCGACGTCAACGATCTGTCCGAAGGGCCGGGGCTCCAGGTTCGCAAGCAGATGGAGGTCGACAACCTCATCAACATGTACCGGGTGCGGGGCCATCTCATCGCCCACTTGGACCCACTGGACTGGAAAGACCCACACATGCACCCCGAGCTCGACCCGACGACCCACGGGTTGTCGGTGTGGGACCTGGAGCGGGAGTTCCTCACCAACGGCCTGGCCGGCTCGGAGCGGATGAAGCTCGCCGACATCCTGGGTGTCCTGCGCGACGCGTACTGCCGAACGGTCGGCGTCGAGTACATGTACATCCAGGAGCCGGACCAGAAGCGCTGGATCCAGCAGCACGTGGAGGGGGTCTCGTCCCAGCTCGACCCGGCCGAGCAACGTTGGGTACTCGACCGGCTGAACGCGGCCGAGGCGCTCGAGCAGTTCCTCAACACCAAGTTCATAGGCCAGAAGCGCTTCGGTCTGGAAGGTGGCGAGTCGGCCATACCTCTGATCGACGCGGTGCTCGACCAGGCGGCCGTGGAGGGCGTGGAACATGCCGTGCTCGGCATGGCCCACCGGGGTCGCCTCAACGTGCTGATCAACATCGTGGGCAAGGGATACGGCGAGCTGTTCGGGGAGTTCGAGGGGAACATCGACCCAGGGACCGTCCAGGGTTCGGGCGACGTGAAGTACCACAAGGGATTCCGCGGGCGCTTCACAGGGCGGTCGGGCACTCCTCTGGACGTCGTTTTGTCATCTAACCCGTCACATCTGGAGGCCGTGGACCCGGTGGTGGAGGGGATGGCGCGGGCCCTCCGGGACCAGCTCTGCAAAGACCATGTTCCGGACAAAGGCAACCATCCCGTGGTGCCCCTCCTCATCCACGGAGACGCTGCGTTCGCCGGCCAAGGAGTGGTCGCCGAGACTCTCAACATGTCGGCCCTGCCCGGTTACGAAACGGGGGGCACCGTCCATCTGGTGATCAACAACCAGCTCGGGTTCACGACCAATCCCGAGTCGTCGCGTTCGTCTGTGTACGCCACAGACGTGGCCAAGATGGTGCAGGCGCCGATCTTCCACGTCAACGGTGACGATCCTGAGGCATGCGTCCGCGTCGGGCGCCTGGCGTTCGGGTTCCGGCAGCAGTTCCACAAGGACGTGGTGATCGACATGGTCTGCTACCGGCGATTCGGGCACAACGAGCAGGACGACCCGTCTCTCACCCAGCCCCTCCTGTACCAGCTGATCAAGGAGCACCGCAGCGTACGCAAGCTGTACACCGAGTTGCTGGTGCGCCGGGGCGACATCGACCTCGAGCAGGCCGAGGACGTGTTGAAGGATTTTTCCGGCCGGCTTCAGGCGGCCCTCGACGAAACCCGGGCGAGCGCCCCGCCGAAGCCCACCTCCCTCCCTCCCGTGCCCGAACCGGCCCCACTGGCGCCGGTGATCGAGACCGGAGTCCCCCAGCCCGAGCTCGAGAAGATCGTGTCCGCCCTTGCCACATTCCCTCCCGGTTTCGTGCTGCATCCGAAGCTCGTGAAGGTATTCGACACCCGAGCCCGGCTCTGGGAGTCCGGTGAGGCGGACTGGGCACTGGGTGAGGCTCTGGCCTACGGGACCCTGCTGCTCGAGGGACGCGACGTCCGATTGGCCGGCCAGGACACCCGCCGGGGGACCTTTGGACATCGCAACGCGGCGGTCGTCGACTACACGACTGGGACGGAGTACGTACCCCTGGGGGCGCTGGGACCGGGCCGTTTTTCGATCTACGACTCCCTCTTGTCGGAGTACGCGGCCCTCGGTTTCGAGTACGGCTACTCCTTGATGGGGCGCGATGGGCTGGTGGCGTGGGAGGCCCAGTTCGGCGATTTCGTCAACGGGGCGCAGATAATCATCGACCAGTTCCTCGCCGCGGCCGAGATCAAATGGGGCCAGACCTCGGGGCTGGTCCTCCTGCTGCCCCATGGTTACGAGGGCCAGGGAGCCGAGCACTCCTCCGGGCGCATCGAGCGCTTCTTGGATCTCTGCGCCGAGGACAACATGCAAGTCGCCGACGTCACTACCTCCTCACAGCTGTTCCATCTCCTGCGCCGGCAGGTGCTGCGCCCCACCCGCAAGCCGCTGATCCTCTTCACCCCCAAGCGTTACCTGCGGGCGCGGGAGTCGTACAGCACGTTGTCGGAGTTCACCGAAGGCCATTTCCGTGAGGTGCTCGACGACGGCGCCGTTGCCGATCCTGAGCGGGTCCGCCGGGTCGTCCTCGCCACCGGGAAGGTGGCCCTTGACGTCATCGGGGCGCGTGACCAGGCGGCCCGCGACGATGTCGCGGTGGTCCGGGTGGAGCAGCTCCATCCGTGGCCCTTGGAGCAGATCGTCGCTGCCGTCTCCGGCTACGAGCGGGCGTCGGAGATCGTGTGGGTGCAGGAGGAGCCGGCCAACATGGGCGCGGCCAACTTCGTCCGGGATCGCCTCGACGAGATGTTCGAGGCGGACTACCAGGTCTTGCGGGTCTCCCGGGTGGCGTCGGGCTCGCCGGCGACCGGGTCGCACGCCATGCACGAGCTCGAGCAGGCTGATCTCCTGGCTCGTGCCCTCGGCTGAGTGTCCTAGGCTGAGTGTCCTAAGCGAGGGGAAAGCCCACCAGAACCTCCAGGTCGGCCAGCGCTTCCTCCGGGCTGTTCACCTTGATGGTGCGCATTCCCATGGCGCGTGCCGGCTTCAGGTTGATGCCGAGGTCGTCGAGGAAGACGGCTTGATGAGGCTCTATGGCGAGGGCGTGGCACGCCAGCTCGTAGAAACGGGGGTCGGGCTTGCGGTGCCCGACCTTGGAGGACTCGACCACGACATCGAAATGCTCGAGGACATCCCGGTGGGTGGCGAGGGCCGAGCCTTCGGAGTCGGAGGGGACGAAGTTGTTCGTGAGCAACCCGGTCTTCAGTCGTTCATGACAGCGTCGGACCGCCTCCACCATGGAGGGGCGGAGTTCTCCCCGGAGGGCCGAGAGGATCATGGCGGCATCAATGGAGGCTCCGGCTGCGGCCGCCTCCGCCTCGAACAAGGTGGCGAACTCGGCGGCCGTGACCTGGTTGCGCTCGAGGCGGGCCCACGCGTTCGTGTCCGGATTGGTGGAGTTGAGGCGGCGGATGAGCCCGGGTTCGAGACCATTGGCGGCCTCGTAGCTGGAGAACGCATCGAACGGGCTGCTGGTCAGCACCCCGCCGAAGTCCCACAGAACTGCCTTCACATCCGAACCACCCATACCGGCACTCTAGGGGTGGGTCCCACTGCTTCTGGGTGCAAGGCTGCTTGACTCTAGATCGTCATGGCAGCCCGGCACGTCATAGTCGATGGATCCAATCTGGCCACTGAGGGCCGGAGCATGCCGAGCCTGGTTCAGCTCGACCAGGCGGTCCGGGAGTTCTTGGCCGAGAACCCCACCGACGTGGTGACCGTGGTCGTGGACGCATCGTTCAGCCATCGGATCGACCCCGCCGAGATACCGACCTTCGAGGAGGCCGAGGCCGCGGGGGAAGTGGTATCGCCGCCCGCCGGTGCGATCGGGCGGGGCGACGCGTTCCTGCTTCGCATCGCCGAGAAGATCGGGGCGACCGTGCTGTCCAACGATTCCTTCCAGGAATTCCACGGGGAGCACACCTGGCTGTTCGACAAGGGCCGCCTGGTCGGAGGCAAACCGGTGCCTGGTGTGGGCTGGATCTTCATGGATCGCACTCCGGTTCGCGGCCACAAGAGCCGGGAGGTAGTGAAGGAAGCCAAGCGGCGCAAGCGGGGCGACAGCGAGCCGGCGACCGTGGCGGCCAAGGCCGAGGCCAAGGCCTCGGACGTTCGCGCCTCGGCACCCAAGGTGAAGGTGAGGCCGAAGGAGGTCGACCGGGCCATCGCCCGGGCCACCCAAGAGGTGGTGGAACCCAAGGCGAGCGCCAAGTCGAGGCGGCGCAGGAGCGGACAGCCGCCGGCCGATCCGGTCAACGAACCGCTGGCGTTCATTACTTTCATTGCCGCCCATCCGCTCGGCAGTCAGGTCGTGGGAACCGCGGTCGAGTACACCTCGCACGGGGTCTTCGTGGATGCCGACGGGGCTCGTTGTTATATCCCGCTGTCGGCCATGGGGGAGCCGCCGCCGCGACGGGCCCGCGAGGTGGTGACCAAGGGTGAGACCCGTCCGTTCACCGTTCAGGCATTCGATCCGCCCCGTCGCGGTATCGAGCTGGCGCTGCCGGAGTTCGCCCGGGTGGCGGGCGAGCCCACGGCCGAGACGGTAGAGGCGGAGATCCAGCTCGAAACCCCGAAGCCGACCCGGGCCAAGAAGAGGAGCGCGGCGGTGCGCGACGAGGTACCCGTTGAACCGGTTGAAGCCGTCCCGCCCACCGAGGCCAAGCCAGCCAAGAAGGCCGCCGCCCCGGCGGTGAAGGCCCCGGCCAAGAAGGCTGCGGCCAAGAAGGCCGCCGCCCCGGCGGTGAAAGCCCCGGCCAAGAAGGCGGCCCCTGTCAAGAAGACCGCTACCGTCAAGAAGACCGCGCCGGCCAAGAAAGTGCCAACCAAGAAGGTGCCGGTCAAGAAGGCGACCGCCGCCATTCCCGCGCCCGCCAAGAAGGCCCCGGCTAAGAAGGCCCCCGCCAAGAGGGCGGCCGCCGAAAATATGCCCGCGAAGAAAGCTCCGGCCAAGAAGGCCCCCGCCAAGAAGGCCCCTCCCGCCGGGCCGGCCGAGTAGGTCGCCGCCCCAGTCCCACTTTCGTAGCATGGCGGCATCATGCGCATCGCGACCTGGAATGTGAACTCCTTGAAGGCGCGGTTACCGCGCGTCGAGGAGTGGTTGGGTTATGCCCGGCCCGACGTGCTGTGCCTACAGGAGACCAAGCTGAGCGACGCCGCCTTCCCTCATATGGCGTTTGCCGCTCAGGGGTACGAGAGCGTGCACCATGGGGACCGGCAATGGAACGGGGTGGCCATCTTGTCGCGAGTCGGCATCTCCGACCCGGTCGCCGGGTTCGTCTCGTCGCTGGAGCCCGACGCCGACACCCGGCTGATCAGCGCGTGGTGCGGGGGAGTCCACGTCTCGAGCGTCTACGTCCCCAACGGCCGCAGCGTGGACTCCGACCACTACGAGTACAAGCTGGCCTGGATGGCCAAGCTTCGCCAGCATGTCGATTCTCTCGGAAAGCCCGGCGACCCGGTGGCGGTTGGCGGCGACTTCAACATCGCTCCCGCCGACACCGATGTTTGGGATCCGGCCCATTTCGTCGGGTCGACCCACGTGAGCGAACCGGAGCGGCGGGCGCTGGCCGAGCTCGAGGACTGGGGCTTGGTCGATGCCTTCCGGGGCCGTTATCCCGACGAGGACGGGCTCTACAGCTACTGGGACTACCGGGCCGGCGACTTTCACGAGCACCGCGGGATGCGCATCGACCTGATCCTCATGACCGCCTCCCTCGCCTCGCGGGTGAGATGGGCGTTGGTGGATCGCAACGCTCGCAAGGGCAAGCTTCCCTCGGATCACGCGCCGGTCTTCGTCGATCTGGACCCGTAGCCGCCCGGAGGTATTGTCACCGGCGGAGGCCTGCGCGTGGGTCCGCTGTTCGGGCTGTCAGAACACTGGCAGCCCGACAATGTCGGTTCGGCCGTCGGTCAGAGAAGGTGAGCGCCTGATTGAGGGGTCAGGCGAGATCGGGTGTCTTCATCCCAACTTTCTCTCGCCATGGCCCGTCGCATGGACCGAATCGACGACGACCAACTCCAAACCGCCGTCGCCGACTTTGAATCGCTCCACGAGCAACTCGACATCGTGGAAGTTACCGAGACTCTCGTTCGTCACGCCGGATCATTCGCTCAGCAGTTCCCTCTTGGCGGCTACGACGCCGTCCACCTCGCTTCAGCACGGCTGGTTCACGATCCCGATATGGTTCTCGCCGCCGGGGGCCAGAACCTCCTAAAGGCTGCTCAGGAGCTCGGAATCGCCACCTCGAGCCTTCAGAATCAACCATAAGAACCCCCGGGCGTGCCTTCATCCGGCGGTTGGGGCTACATCTCTAGCGTGATGACGGGGCGCGAGTTTGGAGATGACACTGCTGAGGATCAGCAGTCCACGACTGGAATCGTCGGGTCTAGAGCTTCGAGATCGGCCCGATCGGAGCTGATGACGATCGCGTCATGGCGACGCGCCGTGAGCACCACCGAGGCGTCGATGACGTCCGTGGTGCCAGCTGTACCGCAAAGCACTCCAGCGGCCCGCGCAGCCGCATCAGTCAGTGCTTCAACGAGGACGTCTCGAGTGTTGAGCAGCCGGGCCAGTCTCACTTGGCGTCTGCCACCTCTCCACACCTGGCCTACAACGCCAGCGGGCACAACCACCAGCCGATGCTCCCGTCGTACAACCTCAATAACCGCGGCGGTGTCTCGATCACCGCGTTCGACGGCAATCAGCGCACCGGCATCGAGAACCAGACTCAACGTCGCTCGGCCAATGCCAGACGTTGGCGGGCCCTGGCGAGCTCCTTCTCCGTCAAGGGGCCACCGGATTCGTCGAAGATCTCGGCGAGGACTTCAACCACCTCCTCGCCTTCTACCCGCGCTCGTCCAGCATCGTTCAGCCAAGCACTCAGCGACTTCGCCTTGCCCTCAGCGACGTCGCGGCGAGCCCGTTCGGCCACGGCTGGATCGAGACTCACGGTCACCTTGCTGACGGTCATACTTTTACCTTACCAGACCGGGCGCGACGGCTCGAGTTACATCCAATAGGCAAGCACTGGTGAGGTCCAGTAGCGCGTGTGAGGACAGTCTTGGGCTATGGGGAGCTTTCACATTATGGAGGCACCCGCCGGGCAACAGTCACGTGTCGCCGCCACGTAAAGCAGGTCCTCGGGGGCGTTGTGGCGCGGTCACCCGCCTCGCTGCTGCGGAGCCACCAGGCGGAAGCGCGTCTGGGCAAACTTGCCTTTGGTGAAGGCGAGCACCTTCGTCGGCGCGACCTCGAATACAGCGGCTGAGCCCCCGCCCTCGTGGAACAAGCCGTCTTCGACCTCGAAGTCCCAATCCCCGTGGTACTTGGTACGCCAGAGATCGGCTAGCTCGCGCAGCCTGGCGTCGTCGGTGACCTGAACGGCTGAACCCTCGACGACGACGTCGAGTCCGTCCTTCCACCGATTGGTGCCGGTCGTGAGCGCCACCTTCGGGTTTCGGACGAGGTTGACCGCCTTCTGCTCGGTTTGGCCGGTGCAGAAATGGAGGCGGTCATCGAGCCACACCGCGGGCAATGGCGTGACATGGGGCCGACCGTCACGACGAACGGTGGAGATCCAGAACAGCTCGGCTGCTTCGAGTATGCGGAGTACTTCAGACCACGGGGTGTGTGAGGCGTCCGGGTCGCCGAAGCGACGGTCCTGCTCAGGTAGGGGTTCCATGGCGGGTGGAGACGTTACCGAGAGCTGAAAGTCATCGGTCGGGCTCATATAGTACGCCTTCGACCGCAGGACGGAGGGCTGACCGCGAGGCGGTGATCAGACGAATGCCCCTGAATACACGAGTTACGCTCGCCGGTACACGTGCACCTGCACGCCGTCGGGCCCGACCTTCTTTGCCTGGACTAGGTTCAGCTTCCGCCGGTCTATCCCGTCGGGGAAGAGGCGCTTGCCTCGTCCCAGGATCGTGGGGAACACCATCAGCCTGAGCTCGTCCACCAGGTCGTGTTCGAGCAGCGTGCTTACCAGCGTGCCGCTGCCCGTCACGAGGATCACACCATCGGTATCGACCTTCAGCTGGGCGACCCGCTCCGGGACATTGTCGGAGATGACCGTCGTGTTCTGCCACTCGGGCTGGGCCAGGCTGGTCGACACAACGACCTTCCTGTCGCGGTTGAGCCTGTCGGCGAACTCACCCTGGCGAGATGGCCATGCTGCCGCGAACCCGTCGTAGGTCGCCCGGCCGAGGAGGTGCACCTCTGCCTCCATGAGCTCGTCCAGCTTGAATTTGTTGCCTTCCTCACCGCGGTCGTAGTCGAACGTCCAGGCGCCGTGCTCGTGGCCCTCGGACCCGCCGGGATCCTCGAAGACACCATCCACCGAAACAAACTCCGTGACTACAAGCTTTCCCATCGTCCTTCTCCTGTCGTAGAACCCCTGCTAAGACGGGCCACGGCGCCCGAACCCATCGGTCCTCACCTTCGTCATCCCGCTTGCCTGCACAGAGTCAGAGACACAGAGTCACAGAGACCGTGCAGCGTGGTGGGCACCTAGCCGGCGAACGGTGGCGATCCCGGTCGGGAGCTCAACTGTGATGTCACCACCCGCAGGGACTGGGTGTAGCCCGGGTGGGTGGCGATGGGCGCTCGGCCAGGGCAAGACCGGACGTCTCTTGGGGATCTGGCACGAGGGAGGACAGGGGCGAGAGGTCAGGGGCGGGTGGCGCCGTGGGGGGGGCCCGCCGACCGGAGGAGGTGGGAGGGGGACCACCGGGGCGACAGGACCCGCCCGGACGACTACGGCGCCGGTCGGTGTCGAAAGCGAGGGATGCGTCTGGCTACTGAGAGAGTGTGCCGGCGAGGATCGGTCGGGTGAGAGGGGCGACCGTCGGCATGTCCTCTGAGGAGAGGATCCAGGGCAGAGGCAGCGCAGCCGAGCCGGAGCCGATGAGCGGCCGGGGCTTGCGGGGGAACGAGGCGCCCGAGCTGCCGCCCCGGCCCCGGTAGACGATCAGGCCGGTCAGCGGATCGGGGACAGCGTCGAGAGCAGCCCGAACGATGGCGAGGTTGGCGAACCCGTCCCAGGCCTCCTCGTTGTCGAAAGACACCTCGAAGACCACACCCCACGTGTGGCGATGCCAGGACCAGTCGGAGGCACCGTTGGTGATGGCCGTCTCGATGAGGGCGTCGCGATACGCCTCCGCCCAGAGCAAAGCTGATGTGGCCCCGTCGAAGACCTCGATCGAGTACCAGGCGCTCACGATCCAACAGGCTACCCCGAAATTCGACTCGCCGGAACCCTCCGTTCGCCGGCGCGGCCCGCGGGGTACTCAGAAGCTGTCGCAAAACCATTTCGAGGGTGGGAGAAGGCGGCGGCTCGTCCCCATTCCCTGGGTGCGAGCGGAGCAGAGAGTTGGTAAAAGACGAGCCGCCGCCTTCTCCCTTCCGCGGGTCTTGCGACAGCTTCTCAGGCCGAAGCGGCCCGATCGGCTACGACCGCCAGGAGGCTCGGACCATACCTGCCCGCCTTCACCGGCCCCAACCCGGGCACGGACAACAGCTCCTTCAAGCTGCTTGGGCGTAGCGAGGCGATGGCCTCGATGGTCACATCGTGGAGGACCACATACGGCGGGACGCCACTGTGGCGAGCGATCTCCAGCCGCCAGGCCCGCAACGAGGCGACTACCCGGTCATCGGGGTCCGGCCAGTCTGCCGGTGTCCGCCGGCCGAGGGGTCGACCTGAGCCGGTCGCACGCGGCCGCAGACCCTCGCGCTGGCTCGACCATCGTGACCGCCACGCGTCACGGTCAGTGGGCAGGACGGGTTCTTGCGGGCAACGCGGCTGGAGTGCATCGAGCCACCTGGACGGTTGCCGGGGCACCGGGTGTCCCCCGAAGGAGCGGGTCTCGGCCCATGAGAGGTGTAGCTCGGTACCAGCTCGGGTCAGGGCCACGTACAGCAGTCGCCGTTCTTCCGCCTCGCTGCTCATGCGGCGCATGGGGACCAGGCCTTCTTCCAAGCCGGCTATCCACACACAGTCCCACTCGAGGCCCTTGGCCCGGTGAAAGCTGCTCAAGGTCACAGCTTGGGTCACTACGGCGGCTGGACCGTCGGTAGAGGCGTCTCCAAGAGCGGCCGGCAACCAGGCGAGCCACCCTCTGATCGAGCCGCCCGGTTCGATGGCTGCGAAGCTCTGAGCCAGCTCCAAGAGCGACCGGGCGGCCTGACGAGTGCGGGGTTCGAGGGCCGCTCCGATGATATCCCGCAGGTCGGCGATGGCAACCTGCAGGGGTTGGTCTGGCCGAGACCGGAGGGCGGAGAGTTGGTCGGCCACCCAAGGCTCGTCGAGCAGCGTCGACCTCACCGCCGAGCGGACCGGCACATGCCGGGTAACCAACGCTTGGTGAATGACCGCCAGCTGGGCATTGGTACGGGCCAGCACCGCCATGTCCGACCAGGGTCGCCCATCGCCATGGGCCCGCACGACCGCGGCCGCGATCCCGCTCGCCTCGGCCCGCTCGGATCCGTACCGGGTCACCTCGGGTTGGCGGCCCCGCCGACCGGCCGCGGTGAGGTGCCCTCCGGCTTGGCCCAGCACGGCGGCTGCGGCCTTGACCACCTCCTCGGTGCAACGGTGGTTGGCGTCGAGGTGCAGGACCTCCGTTGAGGGCCACCGCTTCGACACCCCGTCCAGCAGCCGGCCGTCGGCCCCGTTCCAGCCGTAGATGGCCTGATTCGGGTCGCCCACTATGCACAGATCGGTCGAGGCTCCCAGCCAGGCCAGCAGCAACCGATGTTGGAGCGGGTTCAGGTCCTGGAACTCGTCCACGTAGACGTGCCGCCAGCGCCACCGCTGGGCGCCTGCGAACTCAGGATCTCGCTCGATGGCGCTGGCGCACAGGCTGAGCATGTCGTCGAAGTCGATCAAGCCCCGGCGTCTCTTCTCGTGCTCGTAGCGACGGTAAAGAGCCGAGATGGCCGATACCGATGCTCGGGCGGGGATGCTCCGGCCCAGCACCTCGACCGCCCGGGGTAAGTCCTCGGGGGCGACGTCTCGTGCCTTGGCCCACTCGATCAGGCTGGCCAACTCGGACAGGGGGGCTCCGGCCAGCCCGGGGCGGCCGTCCACCAGAGGTGCCAGCAGTCGCGCCTTGCGATCCAGGAGGGTCGGCCGGGCCTGGCGCCGATCCGACCACCACCTCTGCAGCTGGGCCGCCGCGTGGCCGTGGAAGGTCCCCGCGGCCACTCCCTCGCGCAAGCCGAGTTGACCGAGTCGGGTCTGCAGCTCGGAAGCGGCCTTACGGGTGAAGGTGAGGGCCAGGGTGTGGGAAGCGGCGGCCGTGCCGATCTGGCACCGATAGGCGATACGCCTGGTCAACACCCGGGTCTTCCCTGCTCCGGCCGAGGCGAGAATGCAGATGGGAGCGGCGCCTGACGTCACAGCCGCAGCCTGGGCTGGGGTCAGACCGACCAGCAGCTCGTCGACCCCTTCACCAGTTGAGTTACCAGGCGAGGGGTCTGCCGGGGCGAGCGGGGAGGGCTGAACCACCCGTCCGACGATACGGATGGGGTGTGACCATATGGGGGATGCTCAGGGCCCGCCTACGAACGACTTCGTGCGGCCTGTTCTTGGAGGGATCTAGCGGCGTCGAGCCTGAAGCTCGACACCCGGTTGCGCGCCTGGCAGAAGATCCCCCCGAATCATCCGGCCGGCGCTGCAACCGGGTTTTCTGTCGATGCCAGGAGTGTGCCCCGCGGCGACCCCCGAAGTCAAGCGGTTCGTTTCGAGCCGGGCACCACATGTGCCCAGGTGAGGAGCACATGTTGGGATTACGTTGATGGCGATGAAGTGGTACAACCGGCTCCTCCACGAGGGTGAAGAGATCGTCGTGTCGGTCCGGCCCCACTGGTGGTACCTGACCGGCCCGATTGCCGCGGTGGTCGTGGTCATCGCGGGGGCGATCACCGCCGAGGTGGCCGACGCCCCCAGCGCCGTTTTGTGGATCGTTCTCGTCCTGCTCGTCGCGTCGGTTCTCTGGCTCGTGGCCCGATACGCCAAGTGGACCAACACCCGGTTCATGGTCACCACCAGCCGGATAATCGAACGTCAGGGGGTATTCTCCCGCCGTGGCCGGGAGATACCGCTATCGGCGCTCAGCAACATCGAGTACCACCAGAGCCTGTTCGAGCGGGTGCTGGGAACCGGTGACGTGATCGTCGAATCGGCCGGCAAGGACAGCCAGGAGACCTTCCCCGACCTGCCCCGTCCAGCCTCCATCTGCAACGAGATCTATCGCCAGGTGGAGAAGTGGCGTCGCCCGCCCGCCGCTGCATCGGCCGGTCCCTCGATCCCCGAGCAGATCGATCAGCTCGACCAGCTCCGCCGCCGGGGGGTCATCTCCGACGCCGAGTTCGAGGCGAAGAAGAACGAGCTGCTCGGCCGGCTGTGACCGGGACCGGACCGGCCTCCAGGCGGGTCGTGAGCCTGGTCCCGTCGGTTACTGAGACGCTGCTCGGCTGGGGGCTGACGCCGGTGGCCGTGACCCGCTTCTGCCCGGCCCCCGGAGTGCTGGCCGTCGGGGGCACCAAGAACCCCGACATCGAAGCCATCATCGAGCTCGATCCCGATCTGGTGGTGATGGACCGAGAAGAGAACCGGGCCGCCGATGCGCAAGCCCTCGAGTCGGCCGGGATCGCGGTGCTGGCTACCCACATCACCAGCCTGACGGACGTTCAACCTGAGCTGACCAGGCTGGCCACCGCCCTCGGTCTGCCGGCCCCGGAGCCGGGGACGCTCTCCTCCCCGGCGCCCCATAGCAGCGCGCTGCGGGTGTGGGTGCCGATCTGGCGGCGTCCATGGATGGCTATAGGCGGCGGGACCTACGGTTCCTCCCTACTTCGGGCAGCTGGGTTCCACAACGTGTGCGCCGGCCAAGGAGGCCGCTATCCCTGCATCGATCCAGCCGAGGTGGCCGGCGTGGGCGCCGACTACGTGCTGGCCCCCTCGGAGCCCTACAAGTTCACGGAGCGGCACCGGGTAGAGCTGGAGGTCGTCGCGCCGGCCGTCTTCGTGGACGGCCAGGACCTGTTCTGGTGGGGAGCCCGGACAGAGGCCGCCCTGCGGCGGTTCGGCGATCTGGCGATGACGCTGGCCACCCGATAAGACTCGGGGCTTTCGGAGGAGATCATCGTGGCCGGACCACTGAGCGGATACCGGGTTGTGGAGCTGGCCGGCCTGGGCCCGGGCCCTTTCGCGGGGATGATGCTCTCCGACATGGGCGCCCAGGTGCTGCGGGTGGAGCGCACCGAGTGGGTGAGGGACGGCTGGCAGGACCCGGCTGGCGACGTGCTCGGGCGGGGAAGGCGGTCGGTCGGAGTAGACCTGAAGACGCCGGGTGGGCGTGAGACCATCCTGCGCCTGGCGGAGGGCGCCGATGCCCTGATCGAGGGGTTCCGGCCCGGGGTGATGGAACGGCTAGGAGTGGGTCCCGACGAGTGCCTGGGCCGCAACCCGAAGCTGGTGTACGGCCGGGCGACGGGTTGGGGCCAGACCGGTCCGTACGCCGCCTCCGCGGGCCACGACATCAACTACATAGCCCTCAGCGGCACGCTCGCCATGATCGGAAGAGAGGGCGACAGACCTGTACCGCCGCTCAACCTGGTCGGAGACTTCGGGGGCGGAGGCATGTTCCTCGCCTTCGGGATCGTCTGCGCCCTGCTCGAGGCCGACCGATCCGGCGAGGGCCAGGTGGTGGACGCCGCCATGGTCGACGGGGCGGCGGTTCTGGCCACCATGATGTACGGCTTCAAGGGTGTCGGAGTATGGAAGGAGAGGGGCACGAACCTGCTCGACACGGGCGCCTGGTTCTACGAGGTATACGAGACGGCGGACGGCCGGTTCATCTCCCTGGGCCCCATCGAGGGCCACTTCCTCGGCGAGCTGGTCCGTCTCGTCGGTCTGGCCGGGCCCGGCGAGCGCCTCCCGAGGCAGTACGACCGCAGCTCCTGGCCCGCCATGAAGGAACGCCTGGCGGCCATCATCAAGACCAGGACCAGGGATGAGTGGTGCGAGCTCCTGGAAGGCACCGACGTCTGCTTCGCCCCGGTACTGACCCCCGAGGAGGCGGTTACCCATCCGCACAACGCGAGCCGCGGCACCTTCACCGAGGTGGGCGGCGTGGTACAACCTGCCCCGGCGCCCCGCTTCAGCCGGACCAGGCCTGAGATCGCAGGACCACCGCCTCGGCCCGGTCAGGACACGAACCAGGCTCTCGCCGACTGGGGCTTCTCCACCTCGGAGATCGATCAGCTACGAGAGGCTGGGGTAGTCGCTTAGTCCAGGTTCACTACCGGGCAGGTCAGGGTGCGGGTGATGCCCTCGATCATCTGCAACCGGCTGACTACCATCCGCCCGAGCTCGTCCACGTCAGCCGCCTCGGCGCGCACGATGACGTCATAAGGCCCCGTCACGTCTTCGGCCGCGACGACACCGGGGATCTTCCGCACCTCGCTCGCAACATGGGCCGCCTTGCCCACCTCGGTCTGGATGAGTACGTAAGCGCTCACGGCCACCGGGTGTCTCCTTCGGCGCGGTTCATGATCTCGTGGCGATGGTACGTCGCTGGAGCCCGAGCGGGACATGAACGAGCCAGGTGATGATCAGCCGAGCCGCTTCTCGAGCTGGCCCAGCTCATCGAGGAGCTCTGCCGGTATGCGGTCGCCGAGCCGGTCGTAGAAGGCCTGGATGTTGGGCACCTCATTGCGCCACTCCTCGGCGTTCACCTCCAAGAGGTGCTCCATGTCTTCGGCCGGCATGTCGAGGCCGGCTGTCGGGATCCCGTCGTGGCCCGGGAGGAGCCCGATCGGGGTCGTGGTGGTCGTCCCCCGACCGGCGCAGCGTTCGAACACCCACTGCAACACCCGGCTGTTCTCCCCGAAGCCCGGCCACAGGAACCTGCCGTCGGCGTCCTTGCGGAACCAGTTGACATAGAAGAGCTTGGGCAGCTTGTCGGCGTCTGCCTCACGGCCGACATTCAGCCAGTGGGCGAAATAGTCGGCCATGTTGTAACCGCAGAACGGGAGCATGGCGAAGGGGTCGCGGCGCAGGTTCCCGACCGCGCCGGCCGCGGCCGCGGTCGTCTCCGACGCCATGATCGAGCCCATGAACACGCCGTGCTGCCAGTCGAAGGCTTCGGTCACCAGGGGGACCACCGACGAGCGCCGCCCGCCGAACAAGATGGCCGAGATCGGCACCCCCTCGGGGTCCTGCCATTCGGGCGCAATAGCGGGATCCTGGGCGGCTGGGGCGGTGAAGCGGGCGTTGGGGTGTGCCGCAGGGGTCGGGGAGTCGGCCGTCCAGTCCTGGCCCTTCCAATCGGTCAAATGAGCCGGCTTCTCGTCGCTCATGCCCTCCCACCACACGTCCCCGTCGTCGGTGAGGGCGGTGTTGGTGAAGATGCAGTTGCCCGACAGGGTCAGCATGGCGTTGAGGTTGGTCTTGCGGTTGGTGCCGGGGGCCACACCGAAGAACCCGTACTCGGGGTTGATGGCCCGGAGGCGCCCGTCGGCGCCGAACTTCATCCAGCAGATGTCGTCGCCGACGGTCTCCACCTTCCAACCCTCGAGGGTCGGGATGAGCATGGCCAGGTTCGTCTTGCCGCAGGCCGAGGGGAACGCCCCCGTCACGTAACGGACCTCGCCGTCTGGCGAGGTCAGCTTGAGGATGAGCATGTGCTCGGCGAGCCAGCCCTCGTCTCGGGCCATGACCGACGCGATGCGCAAGGCGAAGCACTTCTTGCCGAGGAGGGCGTTGCCGCCATAACCAGAGCCGAACGACCAGATCTCCCGGGTCTCGGGGAAGTGGACGATGAACTTGTTGTCGGCGTTGCAAGGCCACGGTACGTCTGCCTGTCCGGGCTGCAGCGGTGCGCCGACCGAATGGACGCAGGGCACGAACTCTCCGTCGTCACCGAGCACCTCGAGGGCCCCTCGGCCCATCCGGGTCATGATCCGCATGCTGGCCGCAACGTAGGCCGAATCGGTCAGCTGCACGCCGATGTGGGCGATGGGCGAGCCGAGCGGGCCCATCGAGAAGGGAACCACGTACATGGTCCGCCCCCGCATCGACCCGGTCAACAGGTCGGTGAGCACGCGCTTCATCTCTGCCGGATCGCGCCAGTGATTGGTTGGACCGGCGTCGGCTTCATGGGCCGAGCAGATGAAGGTACGGTCCTCCACCCGGGCCACGTCGGCGGGGTCCGATCGGGCCCAGTAGCTGTTGGGCCGCTTGGCATCCGACAGGCGCCGGAAGGTACCCGTATCCACAAGGGACCTGCACAGGTCGTCGTATTCCTCAGCGCTGCCGTCGCACCAGAGAACCTGGTCCGGCTGCGTGATGGCAGCCCATTCGTCGACCCAGGCCAGCAGGCGTTGGTGGCGGCTGAGAGGCTCGATGGAGGTCACGGCTTGAACAGTTCTCCTTATGACATCTGCCTACGATCCCCCTGTGGACGAGGTTAGTGGACCCTGCCCGTGACAGGCGAGTTTGCCGCCATCGAAGCGTTGCGGTCCCTGCTCCAACCGCCACCGGACACGGACCAGATCTGGATAGGAGACGACGCGGCGGCAGTTCCGGCCCGATCCGGGTGGTTGTTGTTGGCCGCCGACACCGTGGTCGCCGGGGTGCACGCTGACCTGCAGCTCACCGGCCTCGACGACCTCGGATGGAAGGCCATGACCGCCTCGCTGAGCGACATCGCCGCCATGGGCGGCGATGTCGGCCATGCCCTCGTCACGGTCGCAGGACCACCTGGAACGGATCTGGCCCGGCTCTACGAAGGCCTGTCCGCCGCGGCGCGCCGTTACCAGTGCCCGATCGTGGGCGGCGATCTCACCAACGCCGGAGACCTGGTCGTGACCGTGGCGGTTACCGGTCACTGCGCCGGCCCGCCAGTACGGCGCGGCGGGGCTCGGCCGGGGGACCTCGTCTGGGTCTCAGGGACACTTGGAGCATCGGCGGCCGGCCTGCGGTTGCTCCGGGAGCGCCAGGCCCGTCCGCCCGCCGAGATCTCGGACCGGGCCGGGTGGAGCCGAGCCGAGACAGCCCACGCCCGGCCGGTCCCTCGCCTCGAGGCGGGGCGGGCGGCCCGGGCGGCGGGGGCGACGGCGATGATCGACGTCTCGGACGGGTTGAGCGCCGACGTGGGCCATATCGCGGCGGAATCTCATGTCGGGGTGAGGCTCGAGTCGCTTCCAGTCGATCCGGCCGCCACCATGGAGGAGGCTCTGACCGGGGGAGAGGACTTCGCCCTGGTCTTCTGCGCGGCGGACGCTGATCGGGTGGAAACCGCTTTTTCCGGGCTTGAACCCCCCGTCCTGATAGGGAGGTGCACCGCGGACCAGTCCGAGCGCCTGCTCGACGGGCGGGCGTTCACCCCCTCTGGGTGGGAGCACTCTTGGTAACCCGCCCCTGGCCCGTGGTCCTCACCATCGCCGGATCCGATTCCAGCGGGGGCGCAGGGATCCAGGCCGACCTGAGGACCTTCGCCGCGTTCGGGGTGTGGGCGACGGTGGCGGTCACCGCGGTCACCGCCCAGAACGAGGGGGTACGGGCGGCCGAGGTGATGAGCCCCGATCTGGTCGCTGCCCAGATCGACTCGGTAGTAGCCGCCGATCGGGTCGCCGCGGTGAAGACGGGAATGCTCGGTCGGGCCGGCGTGGTGGAGGCAGTGGGCAGGGCCATCCGCCGCCATGACCTGCGCCCTGTGGTCGTTGATCCGGTACTCAGCGCCTCGGGGGGTGGAGTGCTCCTGGAGCCGGACGGAGTGTCCGTGATGAAGCAGGCGCTTTTGGAGGGATGTGCCCTTTTTACCCCTAACATCCCCGAAGCCGAAGCCTTTCTCGGATCGAGGATCCTGAGCCGAGCCGACATGCCGGAGGCGGCCCGGGCCTTGGCCGGGATGGGCCCCGAAGCGGCGCTGCTCAAAGGGGGTCATCTCTCCGGGTCCGAGGCGCCTGACTGTCTGTGGGAGTCCGGGCGCATCACCTGGTTCGAGGGCCACCGTCTCGACGTGGCGCGGGCGCACGGCACGGGCTGCGCTCTTTCGGCTGCCATCACCGCTCAGTTGGCATTAGGAATGCCACTTGTTGAGGCGTGCAGGGGGGCCAAGGAGTACGTCTCGACAGCTATCCAAGCTCTTCAGCGGCCGGGTGCCGAGGGATTGCCGACCTGACCGTTTGGACAGCATTTGTGATCTTTTCTCAAGTGATCACCCACGGCGTCCGACTCATCAACCATGCCGGTTTCACGCCTCAGTGCATCTGGTCCTGGTGGCACCCTGACAGAAAGCGCACCTTTGATCGACGGCGACGCCCGATCCCCCTCTCCGTCCTCCAATCCCGGCCAGGGCTTTGCCGACCTCCTGGTCCTCGGCGCCCTCGCCTGCCAGACGCCCGTGGCCGTGTTGTCCGTGCCGCAGCCGGGCGGCGGGTGGAGCACCCTTTCCCACGGCTTCGACCAGCGCAGCGGGCTCAACGACGGCGTGCTCTTCGAGGCGATAGCCGCCTCGGCTGGCCCGGTCGAGTTCACCGACATGGTCACCAGCCTGGCCCGCAGCCCGCTCGTACAGGCTCCCCACTCCATGCGTTGGGCCTATGGGGTCGCCTTGCGCGACTCCGGTGCTGTGGTGATCGGCATCGTGGCCGTCATGGACCGGTGGCTGCGCCAGCTCACCAAGCGGGAGCAGCGCGCCATGGCCGCCCTTTCCCGGCAGCTGACCGGCCAGCTCGTCTATCTGCGACGGCCCCTGGAGCCGGGCGAAAGTCGTCCGGTGCTCCGGCCGGTCGCGAAGGAAGACCAGGTCGTGAGCGCTGCAGGCCGCAGCGGCGGGAGCCGAACGGGTGGGGCTCCAGAAGCCCCTCAGCTGTTGCGTAGCCACGAGGTGGCGACCATCTTCGACGTGACCGAGCGGACCGTGATCAACTGGGCGGCCGCCGGAAAGCTTCCCAGCCTGCGGACCATCGGCGGACACCTGCGCTTCAGGCGCGATGACGTCATGCGCCTTCTCTCCGGCGCCCAGGAGTTCCCGAACTGATCCTCGGTTGGGCGGAGCGGGCTGGCTGAGCGCCCAATCGGCTGAGCGCCCAATCGGCCGAGCACCCAATCGGCCGAGCAATAGTGGTCACTTGACCCACACATGCGTGGGTCTTATGCCCACAAATGATTCTCGGAGGGTCCGGAGATGACCCCCCGGACGCTTCTCAGCGGGCCGCTTTGGTGACCTTGCCGGCCCGGATGCACGACGTGCAGACGTGCATGCGCCGGGGGGTGCCGCCGACCATGGCTCGGATCCGCTGGATGTTCGGGTTCCAACGCC
Organism: Acidimicrobiales bacterium; assembly: GCA_019241495.1. Taxonomy (GTDB): domain Bacteria; phylum Actinomycetota; class Acidimicrobiia; order Acidimicrobiales; family Palsa-688; genus JAFAWZ01. The sequence continues at coordinate 20,498 of JAFAWZ010000237.1, forward strand.
GCTTGGTGCGCCGGTGCGAGTGGCTGATGCTCATACCGAACGACGGCCGCTTGCCGCATACCTCACAAACCGCTGCCATCCGAACCACTCACCTTGTCTGTCTTTAGGTCTGTCTTTGGGGTCTGTCTGTCGGCCGGACGAGTCGGTCCGGATCCTCCCGGGACACGGTCCAGTTGGCAACCGGGCCGGCCGCCCAGGTTAGCATCCCGCTATGGAGACCCTGGAGCGCCTGACCGCCTCCGATCTGGTCGCGGTGGTCGTCGCCTACCGGGATGCCCTCCGGGCCCACCAGGCGTTCATCGACAGCCTGAATGTCTACCCGGTACCCGACGGTGACACCGGGACCAACATGGCCTTGACCCTCGAGTCGGTCGTCCAGGAGATCGAGCGGGCCTGTACCCAAGGCGGCGATCTCGATCCACTTGCCGAGGCCGATGCGGCTCAAGACAAGGGTCAGGACATGGACATGGTCGCCCAGGCGATCAGCTACGGCTCCCTGATGGGGGCCCGGGGTAACTCCGGAGTGATCCTCTCGCAGATACTCCGGGGTCTGGCCGACGCGGTCCGCGGCCGAGAAGGCATCGATCCGTCGGTCGTCATCGACGGCCTGCGCCGCGCTTCCGACGGCGCCTACTCGGCCGTGCAAACCCCGGTAGAGGGCACCATCCTGACCGTAGCCCGGGCCGCCGCGGAGGGCGCCGAAAGGCAAGGAGCGACCGGGACGCTCACCGAGGTGATCGATGCAGCCCATCGGGAGGCGGCGGAGGCATTGGCGCGGACGCCGGAGATGCTCCCGGTGTTGAAAGCGGCAGGGGTGGTCGACTCGGGCGGGACCGGGCTCGTCCTGCTCCTCGATGCCTTCTCGCACGTGGTCGCCGGGGGCCCGCTGCCGGTGCCGCCCCACGTCGATGCGAGATCGCAGCCCGGCCTGGTCGGCCCCGGCGGCCTGCGCTACGAGGTCATGTACCTCCTCGAGGCGCCCGACGACATGGTCCCGGCCTTTCGGGAGGTGTGGGCCGGCATCGGCGACTCGATCGTCGTGGTCGGCGGCGACGGGCTTTGGAACTGCCACATCCACACCGACGACATCGGTGCCGCCGTCGAGGCCGCCCTGGATGCCGGCCGCCCCCGCGAGATCCGGGTTACCGACCTGCTCGAGCAGGTCGAGGAAGAGCGCTGGGTGCGCAACGCCGCCTCTGCCGAGGAGGAGACCGAGGAGCCGGTGCGTTGCGCGGTGGTCGCGGTGTGCACCGGCGACGGGATCCGGCGCATCTTCCGCTCCCTCGGCGTGCACCACGTGGTGGACGGAGGCCAATCGATGAACCCGTCCACGGCCGACCTCCTCGCCGCTATCGAAGCCACCCACAGCGACGAAGCGGTGATCCTCCCGAACAACAAGAACATCGTCCCAGTCGCCGAGGCCGCCGCCCGCCAGTCACCCAAGCCGGTCCGGGTGATCCCGACGCAGGGCATCCAGGAGGGTTTCGCTGCCCTGCTCGAGTACGACCCCGAAGGACACGCCGATTCCAACGCCGCCCTGATGGCCGAATCGGCGTCCCGGGTCGTGGCGGGCGAGCTGACCCGGGCGGTCCGGCCCAGCGTCTGCCCGGCGGGGCCCATCGCCGAGGGCGACTTCCTCGGCATATCCCGCCGTCGGATCGAAGTCGTGGCGCGCGACATGGGTGAGGCGGCCACCGGGTTGCTCGACATCTTGATCGACCGAGACCACCACGAGATCGTCACGATCATCACCGGCGAGGGCTCCTCCGTGGCCGAGACCCGCCGGGTCACTGAGTGGCTGGCCGAGCAGCATCCTGACGTCGCCGTCGAGGTCCACCCGGGCGGGCAGCCGTTGTACCCGTACCTGTTCAGCATCGAGTGACCGGGCCGCCGCCAACCCCGGGGCAGCAGGTCCGAGTGACATCGCTGTCGAAGCTCGCCGGGATAGGCGTCGACGAGCTGCGCGGGGTGGGCGCCAAGCACGCCGAGGCCCTCGGTGTCCTAGGGATCGAGACGGTGCTGGATCTGGTCACCTTCTACCCCCGTCGCTACCTCGATCGCACCAACCAGGCCGAGATCTCCGAGCTGGCGGAGGGGGAGCAGGCCATGGTGCTCGCCACCATCAAGAAGGTGACATCGAGGCGTACCCGCCAGGGCCGGATGATGGTGGAGGCCGACCTCTTCGACGGCACCAGCTATCTGCACCTGTCGTTCTTCAACCAGCCGTGGCGGGCCAAACAGCTCCGAGAGGCGACGCCGGTCATCGTCTTCGGAAAGGTCGAGCGTTTCCGGGGCCGCTGGCAGATGACCAATCCGGTGGTCGATCTGGTCGGCGACCGCACCGGCCGGATCGTCCCGGTATACCCCCAGTCGGAGAAGGCGGGGCTGATGACCTGGCAGCTGGCCGACTGGGTGGCCGAGGCGTTGAGACGGGTGCCGGCCTTCGACGATCCGCTTCCCCGCAGATGGCGGGACGAGCTGGACCTGGCCGGCCGCGACTGGGCCCTTAGGCACATCCACCAGCCCGAAACCGTGGCCGCCGCCCAAAAGGCCCGAGGCCGGCTGGCCTTCGACGAGCTGCTCCGGCTCCAGGTGGTCCTGGTCATGAGAAAACGGGCGGTGGAGCGCGACGCCGTCGGTATCCGCCACCAAGTGGACGGTGAGCTGGTGGAGCGGTTCCGGGACAGCTTGCCGTTCCCGCTCACCGGCGCCCAGGAGACGGCTATAGCCGAGATCGCCGTCGACATGGCGGGCCCCCACCCCATGCACCGGCTGCTGCAAGGAGACGTCGGATCGGGCAAGACGGTGGTGGCCGTGGCCGCCCTGCTCACCGCCGTTCAAGGTGGCCACCAGGGGGCTCTGATGGCGCCCACCGAGGTCCTGGCGGAGCAGCACCATACGGGGATCTCCGAGCTGTTGCGCGACCTCAGCGTGCCGAGCGACCAGACCCTGTTCTCCGACCGGCCGGTGCAGGTCGCGCTGTTGACCAACCGAACTACTGCCGCGGAGCGGACCCGGCTACTGGCCCGGTTGGAGGACGGAACCGCTGACATCCTCGTGGGGACCCACGCTCTGTTGACCGAGAAGGTGGCGTTCACCTCTCTCGGCTGTGTCGTGATCGACGAGCAGCACCGCTTCGGCGTCGAACAACGCGCCGCCCTCCGAGAGAAGGGACCCGGCGAGGTAGTGCCCGACGTCCTGGTCATGACCGCCACCCCCATACCCCGTACCGCGGCCATGACGGTGTACGGGGACCTGGACACGACTGTCCTGGGCGAGCTCCCACCGGGCCGAACCCCGGTGACGACGCGATGGGCCCGCGGCCCGGTGGAAGAGGCATCGGTGTGGCGGACCGTCCTTGAGCAGATCGCGGCGGGGCATCAGGCCTATGTGGTCTGTCCCCTGGTCGAGGATTCGGAAAAAGTGCAGGCTCGTTCCGCTTCAGAAGAACGCGACCGGCTGGCCGTCGCGGAGCTGGCAGGTGTGCGGCTGGGCCTGCTCCACGGTCAGATGCCGGCCCGCGACAAAGAGCAAGAGATGGAGGCGTTCCGCAACCGCGAGACCGACGTTTTGGTCTCCACGACGGTCATCGAGGTCGGCGTGGACGTACCCAACGCCACCGTGATGGTGATCGAGGACGCCGATCGGTTCGGGATCGCTCAGCTGCACCAGCTACGGGGTCGGGTCGGGCGGGGATCGGACCAGTCGTGGTGTTTCCTGCTCGGCGAGGGCCGCGGCCCTGAGTCGGAGGAGCGGCTAGTCGCCCTCGAGAGGTCCACCGACGGCTTCGAGCTCGCTGAGGTGGACCTGGAGCTGCGGGGGGAGGGAACCATACTCGGCACCCGCCAGAAGGGGGCCACCGACTTGAAGCTGGCGTCGCTCCGACGGGACAAGCAGCTGGTCGCCACCGCCCGCCAGGTGGCCTTCGCGCTGGTGGACGAGTACCCCGGGCTGGAAGGGCTGCCCGAGCTGGCCGACGAGATCGGGCTGCTCCTCGACGAGGAGGATCGGGCCTTTTTGTTCAAGAGCTGACGGCCATGGCCTGGGATCACACCGCTACGGTGACCCCGGTGAGGATCGTCGGTGGCCAGGCCCGGGGCCGGCCGCTGCGCGCTCCCGCCGGTGGCTCGACCCGGCCCACCAGCGACCGGGTTCGCGAGGCCATCTTCTCCATGCTCGCCAGCATGGATCGCATCGATGGGTCCACGGTCCTCGATCTCTTCGCCGGCACGGGCGCGTTCGGTATCGAGAGCGTGTCGCGCGGTGCGGCGAGTGCCGTGATGGTGGACGACGACGCCCGCGCCATACGGACCATCAGAGAGAACCTGGCCGTGCTCGGCCCCGCCGCCGAGGCGGCCGCGGTTGTGCGGTCCGACGCCATCGTCTACGTGGCCGGCCGTCACATGGGAGGTGCCCCCCCGTTCGATCTCGTGTTCGCCGATCCTCCTTACGGATACGGAAGATGGCCCGAGCTGCTCTCCGGCCTGGCTCACGTGGCGGGGATGCTGATCGCCGAGACGGGATCCGAGTGGGATATGGGGCCGGCGTGGGAGACTGTGAAGGTGAAGAGATACGGCGGTACCGTGGTGTCGGTAGCGCAGCCCTCCGCCCAGGCAGGAGTTGTCCGGGCCGAAGATAGGTGAAAGTTGAGAACGGCCCTTTTCCCAGGATCATTCGATCCATTCCATAACGGCCACCTGGAGGTCGTCGAAGCGGCATCGAAGCTGTTCGACCATGTGGTCGTGGCTCCCATGCGCAACACCCAGAAAGGGGAGCCGCTGTTCACCTTGGACGAGCGGATGCGCATGATCGGCGACTCGGTCGCGCACCTCCCCAACGTGACCACCAAGTCGTTTTCCAGCCTGGTCGTGGACCTGGCCCGCCAGATCGGCGCCGACGTCATAGTCAAGGGGCTCCGGGTCGCCTCCGACGCGGAAGCCGAGTTGCAGCAGGCCCAGATGAACAAGAAGGTGGCGGGCATCGAGACCCTCTTCATCCCCTGCTCGTCGGAGTACTCCTTCATCGCCTCCAAGTACGTGCGGGACTTCGCCCGCTTCGGCGGCGCCGACCGCATCGGGTCCACTGTTCCCGAGCCGGTGCTCGTGAAGTTGAAGGAGAAATTCGCGTGACCGGCGGCCCAGATCGTGTGACAGACGATGTGAGATGAGCATCGACGAGGAACCTCAGGTCCCTGTCGACACCGAGAGCCTCGTCCGTCGGGTGATCGAGATCATCGACGGGACACGGGCCCTGCCCCTGTCCTCCTCGGTAAAGCTGGATAACAAGGACGAGGTTCTGGGGCTCCTCCACGAGGCCTGCCAGCGCCTCCCCGACGAGACCCGCCAGGCCCGTTGGATGCTGAAGGAGCGCGACGAGTTCCTGGCCAAGATGCAAAGAGAGGCCGACGACATCGTGCACGCCGCCCGGCTCCAGGCCGAGCGGATGGTGCAGCGCACCGAGATCGTGCGTGAGGCGCAGATGACCGCTCGGCGCCTGTTCGAAGACGCCCGAGGCGAGGCGAGACGCCTGCGGCTCGAAGCCGAGGACTACTGCGACCAGAAGCTGGCCGCGTTCGAGGTGGTGCTCGACCGCACCATCAAGACCGTGGCGGCGGGCCGCGAGAAGCTGGCGGTCACACCCCCGCCGATAGTGGAAGGGCGCGACACCCGCGTCGCGGGCATCGAGACCGATGATCCCTTCGCGGGGGAAGAGACCTTCTTCGACCAGGACCGATCCTGACCCAAGTACCGGCCCGGAGCGGGCCGGCTCCCAGACGACGACCAACCAGATGACTACCAACCCCTGGCTTGTCCCCGTAACGACCCTGCGGCGCTCCCTCGGCAACCGCCGCGAAGAGCATCGTTACGGCCGCGTCGGCGAGCTCAGGGTGGGCGACACGATCGTCGGTTCCGGCGCCGAAGTGGAGGCTGACGCCATCCTCGACTCGGTCGATGGAGGAGTCGAGGTTACCGCCACGGTCGCCGCGCCCTGGGCCAGCGAGTGCCGCCGCTGCCTGAAGCCCGTGACGGGGGTGCTCCGGGCGCAGGTTCGCGAGATGTACCGGCCGCGGGGCTTCGGGGAGCAGACCGACGATGACGATGAGACCTATCCCCTCGGCGGCGAGCAGCTGGACCTGGGCCCCCTGGTCCGCGATGCCATCCTCCTCGAGCTGCCCATCGCGCCGCTGTGCCGCCCCGACTGCCGGGGCCTCTGCCCGACGTGCGGTGCCGATTTGAACGAGGGGCCATGCGGCTGCCCGCCTCCGGCCGGCGACCCTCGCTGGCAGGTGCTCGACCGGCTCCGTGACCCGTCCGAACCGAGCGAGTAGAGTGAGCCGGCCCGTTCCCGCTGACGACAAGCACGTCTGATATCGACACAGAAGGTCGCTCTCCATGGCCGTCCCGAAGAAGAAGACATCCAAGGCGAAGAGCCGTAGCCGCAGAGCGAGCGCCTGGACGCTCAACGCACCGGCGCGCAGCGTGTGCCCGCAATGCCACAACGCCAAGCTGCCGCACGTGGTATGCCCG
>JAFAWZ010000262.1 GCA_019241495.1 Acidimicrobiales bacterium
AGGGCGTTGAGGATGTGTTTCCAGCCGTTGATTCGTCCTTTCAGGTTCGGTTTCCCGGGGCTGTGTTGCTGAGCGACAAGGTAGAGAACCTTCATGGCGGCCTGCTCGTTGGGGAAATGCCCCCGATGCCTGACGGCTCGGCGGAACCGGGCGTTGAGGCTCTCGATCGCGTTGGTATCCGGTATGAAAGAGGCGGGCGCTCGCTGGTCCCAAGGTCGTCGGTCATCCCAGGTTGGGGTGAGCGGTCGGCGAAGTATGGTGCGACCATCGGAACAGGGGGTGACCTGGGGAAACGCAGATCGGGTAGGCCGGTCTAAACGATGGGCTGCGAGCCCGTGTTAGTAGGTGGCCGCCCCTGCGACTGGTCCGGGTGCGCTGCGAGCGCGAATCCGTTGTTGTCGTTTCGCCCGTCGGTTCCCCGTCCAGACGACAAGACACGGGAGGACAGTGATGGGCAGGTGTATCGGGCTGGATGTGCATCGGGACTTCGCTCAGGTGGCGATCTGGGAGAACGGCCGGGTCAAAGACGCCGGCCGGGTGGCCACCACCCCGGAGCGGCTGCGCGAGTTCGCTCAGACGCTGCGCCGCAGCGATCGGGTGGCCCTGGAAGCGACCATGAACCGCGGCGATCGCTGGGCTTCTAGCGGAGCGAGCCGGGGAGGTGGTGGTGTCCAACCCGTTCAAGACCCGAGTGATCGCCGAAGCCAAGATCAAGACCGACAAGGTCGACGCCCGAGTCCTGGCGGAGCTGCTGGCCGCTGAGTATCTGCCGTCGGTATGGCAGGCCGACGACGCGACCAAAGCGTTGCGCCGCCAGGTCGGCCAGCATCTCGCTCTGGTCCGGCAGCGCACCCGGGTGAAGAACCAGGTGCAGGCCATCTTGGCCCGGAATCTGCTGCCCCGCTGCCCGTTCGCCGATCTGTTCGGGATCAACGGGAGGCGATGGCTGGCCGATCAGGACCTGCCTGCCGATGAGCGCCGGACGGTCCGCTCGTTGCTGCGCCAGTTGGACTTCGCCGGCGAGGAGTTGAAGCTGGTCGACGCCGAGCTCGCTCGCTTCGCGCTCGATGATGTGAACACTCGCCGTCTGATGACCATCCCCGGGGTGGACATGGCCGTAGCAGTCGCCATCGTCGCCACGGTCGGGGATTTCTCCCGCTTCGAGTCGCCGGCCAAACTGGTGTCCTATGTCGGGTTGAACCCTTCGGTCCGCCAGTCGGGCGGTCTGCCGGCCACGCACGGGCGGATCTCCAAGCAGGGACGGGCGTGGGCGAGGGGCATGCTGGTCGAGGCCGCCCACGCGGCCAGCCACACCCCAGGACCCCTCCACGGGTTCTTCGAACGGACCAAGGCTCGTCGGGGCTGGCAGATCGCCACTGTCGCGGTCGCCCGGAAGCTGCTGGTCATCTGCTGGCACATGATCCACGACCAGCGCGACTACGCGTATGCCCGCCCGTCGCTGGTGGCCAAGAAGACCCGGGCGCTCGAGCTACGAGCCGGGGCACCCCCACATCGAGGCCGACCGGCCGGTCCAGCCGCTGCATACAACCTCAGGACCGTCCGTGACCGAGAGCGAGCCCTCGGTCAACAGGCCGAGGCGGCTTACAACCATCTGACCCGCAACTGGCAGCAGACCCGCCCGGCCGGCCCGAGTCAGCCAGCGAGCCCGAACCGGGCTCGCCCAACCAGTGTGACCACGGCAACTGCCCGGGCCATCAAGACTTCCCCTGCGGGCGGCTCCGCCGGCCTTGACCGCCCTCCCCGTGTGCCAGCACCAAGAAAACCCAGAGTTACGCGGCTGAACGCTTGATTCTTTCATCCGTCGTGTACACGATCTGGCGGAGTTCCTTGGGGAACTCGAGGAACGGCACGAACTCTGCCCAGCTGTTCTCCCAGCTTTGAATCATGGCCGGATAGATCGGCCTCCACTGCTCGGAGAACTCGGCGAAACGCACCTCGGCCTCGGCGACGGTATCGGCGGTGTAGATCTTCTTGAGTCCCGTCGTGATCGCCTGCCAATGCTTCTTCGACGCGTAGCGCAGGCTGTTGCGGACCAGATGCACGACACAAGTTTGGACCGTCGCGTCAGGCCAGGTCACCCGGATCGCCTCGGGGAGGCCCTTGAGCCCGTCGCAGCACACGATCAAATTGTCGGCGACGCCACGGTTTTTGAGCTCGGTCAGCATCGTCATCCACTGCTTCGCCCCTTCACCGCCAGCGGGGCCGAGCCACAGTCCGAGCACATCTCGCTCGCCGTCCATGTTCACCCCGATCGCCACATACACCGGCCGGTTCGCCACCTGAGTGTCTCGGACCTTGATCACGATCGCATCAATCAACAACACCGCGTACACCCGATCAAGCGGCCGGTTCTGCCACGCGGACATGTCGGCCACGACCTGATCGGTGATCCGAGAGACCGTGTCGCGGCTGACGTTGGTGCCGTACATCTCCTCCAAGTGCGCCTGGATCTCCCCCG
>JAFAWZ010000003.1 GCA_019241495.1 Acidimicrobiales bacterium
CACAGCTCGACTCTTTCCGTGGGGCTCGTGGCGGAAGCGGAGGGCGACCCGAAGGTTGCCGTCATGCCTCACACGCGGACACTCCGCTCGGTTCCCCGAGCGGAGCGCTCGATTTTGATCTGCCACGGGGTCTCCGTATGGCTCGAGGCCGGTCCGGACACCCGCGGACATCGCTTCTACGACGGCCGGTCATTATAACCAACCGGCGCCCGACCTGCGCCAGCCACGGTCCTCATCGGCCAGACTGGGCCGATGGCTCAATCCTTGGCGCCCCCGCCCGCCGACTCGGGCAACCGGCGGGTCGTGGCTCCGAGCGTAGAGCGCATCCGCGCCAGCCTGCGCTTCGACCTGGCCACCCAAGAGGGCTACGGCGAAGCCACCGTGGAGTTCTCAGGTGGCCAGGTGGACGGTTTCCCGGCCTTGGACCTGCGCCAGGAGATCGAATGGCTACGCCTCGACGGCAAGCCTCTCGCGGCCGACGACCTTCCCCCCACCGACCTGGGCGGGGGGGAGGGCGCCGAGATGAGAGTCCTGGACGTGGCGATCGAGGCCGGGACCCGCCACCAGCTCGAAATCGGCTACCACCTCGCCACGCCCGCTTGCGAGAAGGCTGAACCCATCGGGTGGAACCACGACGGGCTGCGCTTCGACTTTTGGATGTCGGACCTCCACCCCGGCCGCTACCTGGAGATGTGGGTGCCGGCCCCTCTCATCCACGATCGTTTGGCGCTCAGTCTCGACATCCACATCGAGGGCACCGACCGGCCTCATACCCTGATCGCCAACACGGCGGGGATCAGCCACAGCTCGGGCCGCCGGGACTGGTCGGTCGTCTACCCGGCCCATTTCACCGCCCTGTCGCCCATGCTGGTCATCGCCCCGAGCGACGAGGTCGAGATGCGCCGGAGCGCGGTGTCGCTGCCCGGCCGGTCGCGCTCGCTCGGCCTGGTCACCGCGCGCCACGCCGACACCGACGCCGACCTGGCCAACTGCGAGGCCGACCTCAAGGCCTGGCTCACCTACCTGTCGTCTCGCTATGAGCCGTGGGTCCACGGCGACACGTTCTGGGCGGTGGTGTGGGCGCCGGGCCGGGGGATGGAGTACGACGGTGCCACCACAGCTTCAGTGGTCGCCCTCGAGCACGAGGTGTTCCACAGCTGGTTCGGGCGGGGCGTAAAGCCGGCCCGGGCCAGCGACGGTTGGATCGACGAGGCCTGGACGACGTGGGCCACCACTTCGGGACGGGCCGAGGTGTCGCGCTTCGCTTCAGCCGAGCTCGGCCTCGACGAACCGCCGGTCGAGCTCTACCGACCCCACCCCTGGTCCCGCTCGACACCGCCCGGGGCCTACACCGACGGATCCCGCCTCTTCGCCGGGCTGGCTCACCTCTTCGGCGGCGCGGACCGTCTTCGCGCGGCCATGAGCGACTGGTATCGCGTCAACGCCGGCGGCCTGGTAACCACCGACGGCTTGGCCGCCCACCTCAAGGCCTGGTCGGGGGTGGACATCGGACCGTGGTGGGCCCGCTACGTACACGGGCGGTCCTGATCGCTTGATCAGAAGGGGGCCAGACTGTCTCAGTGGCCTCCCCCGCCGCCGCAGCCACTCCCGCCGCAGCCACTCCCGCCGCAGCCACTCCCGCCCCCGCCGCCACAACCACCCGTTGCGATGTACATACCGTCCCGCCACTGACTGCGCCCAGCCAGCTGGTTCGCGGCGTTGAGCCGCAACATCTTTGGCAATTGCTTGGGAACGAGCGGGACGATCCCGTGTTGGACACATCTGCTGCCATCTGGCGCTCGACAGCTGGAGTGACCGCAGTTGAGAACCCAGACCCGGCCATCGGGCAACCCGAGATCATTGTCTACGCTCAACAGGAGAGGTAAGCGAGCTGGATTCGTGGGCCGGATCCTTTCATCAATGCAGCTGAGCGCGAACGTCCGAGCCATAGCGGGTCCGTTCAGCTCGGTGACGGCAGCTGCAGACATCGCTACCTCCGGGTGATGGTGGAGCTTCTTGCTGTAGGCCTTACGACAGAACTCGTCATAAGCAGCTGTGTTCAAGATGAACTCGTGCCAAAGGAGGTCCACTGCCAGCGAAGGCATAGCCAGAAGTTCCTTGCTGACCACGTGGAGACGCAGCCACTGGCGAAGAGCCCGATAGGCGGGACCAAGGGACTCCACGTACGGGTACCGGCGTTGAAACTCCCGGCCGAGACCATCGGGAAGTACATAGGTGGCAACAAACATCTGCCTTCGACCGAGGCGCCAGCCAAAATCCACGCCCGAAGTCTAAGTTGCCAGGTGTCGGCTAACTCGAGGCTCGCGGTCCACCCCAGCATCGTCGGTCATAGTGGTCAAACGGCTATGGCCGGGGGTCACCCCCGGGGGCCATGATGCGTCAGTGCTGCGGTCCTCGCGACCCTAACAACGGCGATCGCGGCCCTACGCGCCCGAGCCGAACCCGAGGCGAGCGGCCAACCCGGTGGGCCATCAGCGTCACAGGTCGTGCGATTCGGGGCCAAGGGTGTCGGCCGGTCTTCGAACCGAACACCCCGAGCCTGATATCCCTGCACTCCAGCCAGCCGACGGGGGCGGTCATGCCAACACCCGCTGTCTAGCTCGTGTTCTGGGCTCGCAATGGTCCAACGACCCGGCGCAGACGGCGAGCGCAACACCCTTTAAAGTTAACAGCGTAAGTTAGTCTGGATCTTGATCCCTGAAGGGATATCCGTCAGAACTTGCACGCAGGTCTGCCATCGGCGCTTCTTGCGATCACAATTGGTCTGGGTGAGGGACCGGACGGAGGTCGAGTCCGTCGATCCCTGAGAAGTCGGCGGGGTTGACGGTGTAGAGGGGGAGGCCATTGGCGATAGCCGTGGCTGCGATCATGGCGTCGTAGCCGCGAGCCTGAAGCTTCCGGCCTGCCGACCGCAGCGAAGCTGCCACCCGACCGAAGGCCCTCGCGGCTTCAGCATCGAACGGCAACGGCTCAAAGTCGGACTCGGCGGTCTGTAAAACGGCCTGGCGGGATGCCCGCTCCTTGCGAGTCGTCGCCACGAGCGG
>JAFAWZ010000205.1 GCA_019241495.1 Acidimicrobiales bacterium
CGCCACAATGAAGTACTAGCGACGCTGGTCCCCGTAGCTACAGGGTCAAAAGTCCCTGGTTCTCGGCCTTGACGATCTCGATCATGCGCTCGGCGACCGCGGCCGGGCAGCACCGGCTGCGCCACCACTCCTGCCCGGCTTCTTGCAGCTCCTCCATGCGCGACCGGTTCTGGAGCAGCTCCCCGGTCACCTTCCGAAGCTCGCTCCACGCTTCGACCCGGACGGCAGGTGCCCCGCGGTAGTAGGACCGGTTAGGGAGGGGATCGGCGACCACCGGGATGCAGCCGAAGGCGAACGCCTCGAACCATCGGTAGGTCTCGAGAGAATTGCCCCGCGGGCAGGGCAAGAGCTTGGTGTCGGCGAGGATGGTCTGGTACGCCGCGTGGTGGCCCTGGCTCTGGAAGTACGTGCTGGTCGTGCTGAGGTGGACCGTCCACTCTCCGGCCGCTTCGATGGAGCGAAGGGCGCTGACCAGGCGAGCACGGCCCCCCGATTTGACCGACGGCGGGCGGCGCCTGGCCCCGCTGGCCTCGAGGCTCCCCATGAAGGCCAGGTCGAGCGACCGGTGTCCGATCGGCGACACGGTGGGGGCCGGCTCGACCAGGCACCCTAGCGGGAGGTCGGTGACCGGCGGGCGCCCGTGGGGCCGGGGAGCCCTAGCCAACTGCAGCCACCGAGTGGCCCGGTGGAGCTGAACCAGGCCTTCTGAGGCCAGGGCCATGGTCCGCCCGCCCAGCCCGCCGTGGCGGCCTACCGCGAAGAACGGGCGGTCCGTCCCGTAGCACTTGAACACCATCCCCACCTGGTCGGCGTAGCCCGGCCGGGCCGCCAGCTCGTCCTTGACGCACACTACTACGAGATCGGCGCCGCTCATGGGCAGCGGACCGGACGGCTGGTCGGTGATCAAGAACCTGAGGCCGAGGTCTGGCGCCCGGGCGTCCAGCTCGGCCAGGTAGCGACCCACCGGCTTCAGCTCCACTCGGGCGCTGGGCAGTGGGTCGGGTGGCACCCATGGCGCGAGCTGCCCGTCGTACACGAAATACAGGTTTCGGGCCGGCATAGGTGGTCTCCGGTGGGCGGGGATCGTAAGGTACCGCCTGGTGCGAAACGCAGGTGTTCTCAAGAACCGGGTCGCCGTGGTCGCGGTGTTCTTCGCAGCCGTCCTCCTGTCCTCGTGCGCCGGCGGAGGGACCAAACCCCACGCCAACAGCCTGACCCCGACCTCGAAGCGGGGCGCTTCAGCGACCAGTAGGCCCACCACGTCGGCCCCGCCGACCAAGATCCCGGGCCCGGGCGGGGTCCAGTCGAGCGCAATTCTGGCCGAGAACCGCCAGCCGGGCACGTCGGACTGGGTCATCTCCAAACCACCGGCGACGGGGACGATCGAGGGGTTCGCCAACACCACCTACGCGGCGGCCGGCCAGAACGTCGCCCTGTACGTGTCGACCACCGCCGCGTCGTTCCGGGTGACGGCCTACCGGATGGGGTGGTACGGGGGCAAGGGAGCACGCCAGATCTGGGACTCCGGCCCGGTCACGGGTCGGGTCCAGCCCCCATGCCCGGTCACGCCAGGGGTCAACAAGGTCGCCTGCGACAACTGGACTCCCTCGCTCACGGTCCCCATCACCAGCTCGTTCGTCCAGGGCGACTACCTGCTCAAGTTGGTCGGGGCGGGCAACGAGCAGAGCTACGTGCTGCTCACCGTCTGGGACCAGAGCAGCACCGCGACCTACCTGGTCATGGCCCGCAGCCTGACCGAGCAGGGGTGGAACACCTACGGGGGCTTCTCCTACTACGAGGGCCAGGGCCCCTGCCCCAAGGGCTCGTCTTCGTACCCGCCCTGCAATCGGGCCCGCGTCGTGTCGTTCGACCGGCCCTACGCCGGCTCGGGCAATGGCTCCTCGGACTTCCTCACCAACGAGTACCCCCTCGTGCGCTTGATGGAGCAGAACGGGCTCGACGCCGCCTACGTCACCGACATCACCGTCGACCAGCACCCCGAGATCCTCGCCAGCCACTCGACCCTGCTGTCGCTCGGTCATGACGAGACCTGGACCTACAACGAGCGACAGGGAGCCGTGCAAGCGGTGGCCCACGGGATGAACATCGTGTTCTTCGGGTCCGCATCCGTGCTGCGTCACTCCCGTCTCCAGGCGTCACCCCTCGGCTCGGCCCAGGAGGAAGTCGACTACCGGGACTCGAGCGAAGATCCCCTCAACGGCACGGGCAACCCCATGCAAGTAACCGGTAACACGTGGGCCGCGCCGCCCTCGAGCTGGTCCGAGGTGCCGTTCATCGGCCAGATCTATGCCGGCTACACCGTGGCTGGGGTGGTCGCCATGCCTCTCAAGGTCACCGAGGCCACGTCGTGGATCTACCGGAACACCGGCCTGACCGACGGTGCCCTGGTGCCCGGCGTGATCGTCTCCGAC
>JAFAWZ010000290.1 GCA_019241495.1 Acidimicrobiales bacterium
GGCGAGGGCGGCGGTGGGTACCCGGATCGAGCGGCCGAGGCGTAGGACGGGCACGGGGAAGGTGCCTTGGCGGATGGCTTTGTAGCCGGTGGTGCGGTCGATGCCGAGCAGCCGGAAGGCTTCGAGGGCTGAGAGCACGGGCCGGACTTTGGGGTCCAGCACCGCTGTGTCAGTAGTCGATGCGGTGGTTGTGGGGCTGTTGGCTGGTGTGGATATGGTGATTTGTTGCATGGGTGAGTCCTCCTTGTTATCGCGTGGATTGGTGGGGTTATCAATAGATGAAGTGTTGTGAAATCGGCGCGTACTTCTCTCAGGCGACCTCCCAGGATTGGGTCGCGGTAGCCCCGAGCCGGAAGTAGGCCCGAGACCGTGGTTGGCCGTGCCGGTCAACCGGTTCGGTTAAGCCGATCTGGGAGAGGCGGACTTGGATGGCGGGTTCACTGACGTCGAAGTGTCGGGCCAGGAGGAACGAGTTTTGAAGGCCTTCGGTCCAGGCCTGGCGCAGCCACCGTTTGGGTACGAGCAGGCAGCCGGAGAAGTAGTCGCAGACGGATTCCTGGAGCCGTTCTTCGCTCATCGGCCCGTCGTTTGGGTAGATGATGTCTTTGAAGCGGTCATCGAGGATGTGCTTCAGCTCGTGACCCAAAGAGAAGCGTTGCCGGACGGCCGGCTCGCTGCTGTTGATGACCACCGTCCAGGTGGCGTGGGTCCAGCGGGTCATGCCCGATGAGGGCCAGTGGGCGACGTAGCGGACTTGGACTTTGGGCAGGTCGGCGACGAACTCGACCGGGACGGGCGGCTCGGTGATGTCCAGCACCTTGAGCAGGGTGTCGGCTTGGAGTTCGGCGAGCCGGTATGCCTCAACCGGTCGCAGGGAGCGCAGGGGTACGAGGTCGCGGACGTGGGTGATCAGGCTCTTCGTCATGGGCGCCTCCCTTCACCGGGGTCTGGGCGGTGCCGGGTCGGCTCGGTGCGGTTGAGCTGTTGGCTGCGTTCGAACTCGAAGTAGGCGGACATGCGAGCGATGGCGTCGTCGGAGAGGTCTTCGCCGTATTTGGTGCGCAGGTAGCCGGTGAAGCTCGGTAATCCCTCGGGGACCCGGTAGCCGGCCAGCGCGAACAGGTCTTGGGGATCGAGATCCAAGGCGGCGGCGAGGGCTTGGATGTTCTCGGGGGAGATGGTGCGGAACCAGCCGGCCTCCAGTTTGTGGATGTAGGAGTGGGTGGTGCCGATGCGCAGCCCCAGCGCTCGGGTGGACAGGCCTTTGGCCTCCCGGGCCTCTCGGATGGTCCGGCCGAGCGGACTTTCGTTACGGGTTGTTTCCATGAGGAATTACCTCCTTCCTTTCTTAGATGATTTGTACCTCAATTTTATGATGAATGGACACCGGAAGAAACAGTGAAATGGACAACGGTTATCCACACCCATTTGGTTAGCAAGCCGAGCTACGTTCTTTCGAGTGTTGGTGTTGCCCGGCAGGTGACGCTTCTAAAGATCGCTCGCAAGTAAGCGAGTCGAAACAGAAGCGTCCCTGCCGGGTTTGAACCGTGAAGGTCAGCTGCTCGTGGCGCCTCCTCTCCGTCCCCGAGGTCCCTTGGGTTCCGGCTGGTCGCCGGGCGCCTGGGGTTGATCGGGGTCGGGGTTGGTGCCGCCGAACAGGGCGGAGATGGCGTCGCGGCGGGCGGCGGCTTCTCGCTCGATCTCAGCGAGCGCTTGGTCCGCTTTGCTGCTCAGCTCGGCCTTGCGTTCACTGATGTAGGCCTCGACCGCGCTGCGGATGATGTCCGTGACGGTCTGGCCTTCCAGTGAGGCGACCAGGCTGAGTTGGGCGTGTAGGTCGTCTTCCAGGCGGATGGCCATGGTCTTCATGGCTTCCCCTCCCTGGTCGACGAGCCACTGGGGCTGGTGTGTTGCATGTCCACATACCTCCTCGGTGTGGTGCGGCCGGCGATCCCACGGTTCGGGTTCGTCTGGAAAAGCCGCAGGCCACCGACGAGGCGATCCGAGCCAGCTCATGCCGCCCGCTCTCGCTTGTTTCGGGCCGCATCAATTCGCTGTTGGGCCAAGGCTGCGTACGCCGGGTTGAGCTCGATGCCAACCCAATCGCGGCCGAGCTTCTCGGCCACGACCCCCACGGTGCCGGAACCGAAGAACGGATCGAGCACAACGCCGGGCTGCCAGCCGCCGCCGCAGTGGCAGCCGGGTTTGAGGTCGCCGGGGTGTCGCTTGACTTGCCAACGTCCGACCGTCCCGTTGACGTAGCGACCACCCCGGTAGGTGGCCCGCTGGCCGACGACCTCCACCGACATCTGCCGCTTCCACGGGGTGCCGCAAGCGACACAGATGCGTTGCGGGCACGTGGCCAGCAGGGGCCGGACGATGAGCGGCTCGGGGAAGGTGGCGAAGTGGGCGCCTTTGTAGTTGCCGGTGGCCAGGGTCCACACGTCTCCCGGGTTGCGTCCCAAGACGTGCCCGGACCGGCCGGCTGCTCTGGCTTGGAGGAGCCCGATGTTGCTGCCGGCCAGTGGGCCGGCGTAGGAGCGGTCACCGCCGAGGTACTTGTTGGGTCGGCTACTGCCAGCGGGTTGGCGGGAGCGGTGCGGTTCGCGGATCTCGTCCAAATGAAAGACGTAGCGACGGGACCGGACCAGGAAGTAGATGGTCTCGTGGGCGGTGTTGAGCCGATCGGCGACCGAGTGCGGCATGGGGTTGGGTTTGGCCCACACCACCTTGTTGCGCAGGCTCCACCCGTCGTCGAGTAGGGCGAGAGCCAGGCGTTCCGGGCCCATGAGCAGCGACTTGGGCGGGGCGCCGTAGTGGACAGCCCGGCTGTAGCTGTCGCCCAGGTTCAACCACAGACTGCCAGTCGGCTTCAAAACCCGGGCCACCTCGCCCATGACCAGGCGCAGTTGCCCGACCCAAGCGTCGACGTTGGCCTCCAGGCC
>JAFAWZ010000057.1 GCA_019241495.1 Acidimicrobiales bacterium
CCCTACCAGTGGGGCGGAACGGGCCCGGCGTCATTCGACTGCTCCGGCCTGGTGATGAGAGCCTGGCAGGCGGCCGGCGTGAACATCCCCCGGGTAGCTGCCGACCAGTACAACTTCGGCACCCACGTCCCCATCAGTGGCCTGCACATCGGGGACCTGGTGTACTGGGCCAGCGATCCGTCGAGCCCCTCCACCATCGAGCACGTCGCCATGTATATCGGCGGCGAGCACATGGTGAACGCCCCCTACACCGGTCAGGTCGTGCGCACCGACTGGATCGGCGGGCCGGGCTTCGTGAACCTGGGGAGCCGACCCTGATCCCCAGCGGGCGGCCTTTAGACGAGCCAGAATCGACGGCGTGTACGACAACATCATCTACGAGCACATAATCTACGACGTCCGGGACCCAGTCGCCACGATCACCCTGAACCGGCCGGAGTCGCTCAACGCCTGGACCATGCGCATGGCCGCCGAGGTGCGCCATGCGGTCGCCGCGGCCGAAGCCGACCGCCGCGTCGTCGGGATCGTGATCACCGGGGCAGGGCGAGGTTTCTGCGCCGGCGCCGACTTGAACCTCCTCGCGGGCATCCGCGACGGCTCGGCCAACCTGAGATCCGACGTCGAGGGCCTCGAGACCGCAACGGCTGAGCCCCTGCCGCCTGACTTCGACGGGGAGTGCACCTATCTGCTCGCCACCAAGAAGCCTGTCGTGGCCGCCATCAACGGGGCTGTCGCCGGCATCGCGGTTCCCCTCATCCTCTGTTGCGACATCCGCTTCATGGCCGAAGACGCCCCCCTGCTCACCGCATTCTCGCAGCGGGGCCTGGTCGCGGAATGGGGCGTCGCCTGGCTGCTTCCACGCCTGGTCGGAACCGGTCGAGCGCTCGACCTGCTGTTCTCCTCCCGCCGGGTGAGCGGGACCGAGTGCGCAGCCATGGGGCTGGTCAACGCCGCCCTACCGGCCGAGGACGTCCTTCCCCACGCCATCCGCTACGTCGAGGAGCTGGCCGAGAAGTGCGCCCCTGCCTCCCTCGCCATCATGAAGCGACAGGTCTACGAGCAGCTGAGCGCCTCGCTGGGACCGTCGGAGAAAGAGGCCCACAAGCTCATGCGCGAAAGCTTCGCGGGCGCCGCCTTCAAAGAGGGCCTGGCCGCCTTCCTCGAGAAGCGCAGCCCCAGGTTCGAGCGCATCGGCTCACCCGAGTAGGCGGTTCTTCTGGACCTTCCCCATGGCGTTGCGGGGAAGGGCGTCCACCAGCTCCACTCGGCGGGGCCGCTTGTGGACCGACAGGGTGCGGGCCACGAAGTCGCACAGCTCGGATCCAGTCACCCCGTGTGCTACCACGTAACCCACGATGACCTGGCCCAGGTCCGCGTCCGGCCACCCCACCACAGCCGCCTCCTCCACGGCTGGGTGGGCCAGCAGGGCCGCCTCGACCTCGCCCGCCCCGATCCGGTAGCCGCCACTCTTGATGAGATCGGTGGAACGCCGGCCAACGATGCGGTGCCACCCGTCCGGGGCGATGCAGGCCACGTCACCGGTTCGGGTCCACCCGTCGGATGTAGTGACAGCAGCCGTGTCGTCCGGCCGGTTGAGATAGCCGGCCATCACCGTCGGGGTAAGCACCTCCAGCTCGGCCACGCTCTCCCCGTCCTCCGCTACGGGGCCGCCATCGTCACCGACCAGCCGGGTTCGCACCCCGGGGAGGGTCGTCCCTACCCAGCCGGGCCGGCGCCGGTCGGCCGGGCGGCCGCTCACGGTGATGAGGGTCTCGGTCATGCCGTAACGCTCGATCGGCCCATGGCCGGCCAGCTCGGCCATCCGATCGAACACCGGGACCGGCAGACCGGCGCTGCCTGAGACCAACAGCCGGGCGCCCCGCAAGGCCCGGGCCGCGCCCGGCTCGGCGGCGATTCGGGACCAGACGGTGGGCACGCCGAAGTACAGCGTCGCCCGAGCCTCGGCGTACGCCGCTGGGGTCGGCTTGCCGGTGTGGACCAGCGGGCTACCCGCCCGCAATGCCCCCAGCACCCCTAGCAGCAACCCATGAACATGGAAAAGTGGCAGTCCATGCGCCAACACATCTGTTGCGGTCCAGTCCCACGCCTCGGCCAGGAGGTCCAGGTCGGCAGCGATGGCTGCCGCGCTCAACATGACGCCTTTGGGCAGCCCGGTGGTGCCGCTGGTGTAGACGATCATGGCGATCCGGTCAGGAGCCAGGTCGGCGCTGAAGTCGGCTCGGTCGAGCACATCGGCATGGATGACCGTCGCTCCGCTGTCGGACAGGATGTGCTCTCTCTCCAACGGCCCGGCGTCGGAAGGTACCGGCACGACCGGGACGCCGGCCATGAGGGCCCCGACGACGGCCACGATGGTCTCCAGGGTGGGCGAGGCCTCCACCGCGGCAGCCGGCATACCGGCAATGCGGGCCGCAACCGCACCCGCCGCGCCGGCCAGCTCCTCGAGGTCCATGCTCTGGCCCGCTACGAGCAGCGCCGGGCGGGAGCCGCCTTCGCGGGGCCGCCCGTCGAGGGCAGGAATGAGGTCCACGGGGTGGTGACGGTAGCGTCTGGGACCATGCCTACTTTCGACATCGTCTCTCAGGTCGACATGCAGGAGGTGCGCAACGCCGTCGACCAGTCCCAACGGGAGCTGTCCACCCGGTTCGACTTCAAGGGAACCGACTCGTCGGTGGAGCTCTCCGGTATGGAGCTGCGCCTGCATTCATCCACCGAGGACCGGCTGCGCGCCCTGGTCCAGGTGGTGGAGGAGAAGCTTGTCAAGCGCAAGGTGTCGCTCCGGGCGCTCGACTACGGCAAGCCCGAAGAGGCAGCCAAGGGGGCGGTGCGCCAGACGGTCACCTTGAAGGCCGGGGTGTCGTCCGACGACGCCAAGGCCATCAACAGGTGGATCAAGGACCACGGGCCCAAGGGGGTGTCCTCCCAGACCCAGGGCGACCAGATCAGGGTGTCGGCCAAGAAGCGCGACGACCTGCAGACCGTGATCGGCGGACTACGGGAGCAGGATTTCGGCCTCCCCCTTCAGTTCGAGAACTTTCGGGAATGACCTGAGAAGCTGTCGCAAAACTCGCGGAAGGGAAAAGGCGGAGGCTCGTCTTTGACCAACTCTCTCCTCCGCTCGCACCCTGGGGATGGGACGAGCCGTCGCCTTCCCCCACCTGGAAATAGTTTTGCGACGGCTTCTGATCGGGCTGGCCTATCGGGCCCACTCCCGGGCGCGCAGGCGAGAGATGCGATCGGCAGTGGGCGGGTGGTCCGAGAACAGCCCTTTGAGCGACACGTTCATGGCGGCGAGCGGGTTGACGATGTAGAGCGGCGCCATCTCCCGCCTGACGTAGGGCATCGGCACCTGCCGGCTGGCCGACTCCAGCTTCTCGAGGGCCCGGGCGAGGGGCTCACCGTCGCCGATGAGCCGGGCGCCGGAGCGGTCGGCCTCGTACTCCCGGCTCCTCGACAGGGCCAGCTGCAACAAGGTGGCGGCCAGCGGGGCCAGGATGATCAGGGCCAGCAGCTCGAAGATGTTCTCGCCCCGATCGTCGCGCCCTCCCCCGAAGAACAAGCCGCCCCACGCCGCCATGCGGGCCAGGAGGGTTATGGCCATGGCGATGGTGGCGGCCACGGAGGAGATCAGGATGTCGCGGTTGCCCACGTGGGAGATCTCATGGGCCAGCACGCCCCGCAGCTCGTCCCAGGTGCAGATCTCGAGGATTCCCTGGGTGACCGCGACCGCGGCGTGGTCCGGGTTGCGGCCGGTCGCGAACGCGTTGGGTTGCCGATCGGGGGTCACATAGAGCCGGGGCATGGGCAGCCCGGCCCGGGTCGTCAGGTCCCGCACCACCGCGTAGTAGTCGGGCATCTGCGCCTCGGACACCGGCACGGCCCGGGCCGCCTTGATGGCGATCGAGTCGGAGAACCAGTACGACCCGCCGGTGAATACGAGCCCGATGACGAGACCGATGACCAGTCCCGTCGTGCCCCAGATGGACCCGATGCCGACGCACAGCGCCGCCAGCAGGGTCAGGACGAAAGTGGTCTTGATGGTGTTTCGGTCCATACCTACATCATGTTGCCCGATCCGGCTGAGAAAAGGGCAAGAACTGGCGAAGATCTCAACGGCTGATGACAGCCTCGACAAGAGACGGGCCCGGAGTGGCCAGGGCCCGGCCGAGCTGGTCGGCGAGCTCGCCACCTGTCCGGGCTCGGGTGGCGGGCAGGCCCATGCCGGCTGCGAGCGAGACGAAGTCGAGCTCGGGGTCGCGCAGGTCCAGCATGCTCCGGGCCCTGGGGCCGCCGGCGGCGGCACCGACCCGGCGGAGCTCCATGTTCAAGATGGCGTAGCTGCGGTTGGCGAGGATCACGACGGTCACGTCGGCGCTCTCGCGGGCCATGGTCCACAACGCCTGGGCCGTGTACATGGCGGAGCCGTCGGCTTCGAGAGCCAGGACCCGCCGCCCGGGACAGGCCACGGCGGCACCGGTCGCGAGGGGCAGGCCCATCCCTATGGCGCCGCCCGTGAGGGTGAGCCAGTCGTGGGGCGGCGCTCCCGCGGTGGCGCCGGCGATGAACAGCCCCGAGGTGTTCGCCTCGTCGGAGACGATGGCGTCCTCTGGCAGCAGGGCGCCGATGGTCCGGGCCAGCACATCGGCGGTGAGCGGATCGTCGCCATCCGGCAGGCCGGGACGCTCGAGAGAGGCCAGGGTGGGAACGGCCCCCGGTCCGAGAACAGAGGCGACCGCGTCGAGCGCGGCTCCTACGTCGTCGGCTGGTCCGGCCAGCCGGTGGACCCGGCAGCCGTCGGGCACCAGGTCGCTCGGCTTGCCCGGGTAGGCAAAGAACGACACCGGCGATACGGCATCCACCACCACCAGGTGGGCCAGGCCCTCCAGCTGGGCCATGGCCCTCTCGCCGAGGTAGGCAAGCCGCTCGACGTCCAGGCGCCCGGCCCCCCGCTCGAGGCGAGCGGGAAACGTCTCGCAGAGAACCTTGGCCGGGCGGCCGGCGGCCAGGGCCCCGACCTGCTCGAGCACGCCGGCCCGGCCGGCCCGGCCCCCGACGAGGAATCCGACCGGCTCACCGCTGCGCAGGGCCCGGGCCACCTCGTCGACCACCCCTTCGTCAGGCGGTCGGGCGACTCCCGACCGAGCCGGGCGAGCGGGTTGCGCCCCATCCGACCAGGACACGTCGGCAGGCAGGATGAGGGTGGCCACCTGGCCGGGGGGCCCGTAGGCGTGGGCTATGGCATCGGCTGCGTCTTGGGGCAGCTCTTCTGTCTTCATCGACCGGCGCACCCACCCCGATACGTTCGAGGCCAGCGCGTCGATGTCAGACTCGAGCGGGGCGTCGAACTGCTTGTGGTACGTGGCGTGGTCACCGACGACGGTCACCACGGGACTGCGGGCCCGGCGGGCGTTGTGGAGGTTGGCCACCCCGTTGCCCAGGCCGGGACCGAGGTGCAGCAGGACGGCGGCGGGGCGCTCGGCCATGCGGGCGTAGCCGTCCGCCGCACCCGTCGCCACCCCTTCGAACAACGTGAGCACCCCTCTCATCTCGGGCACGCCGTCGAGGGCGGCGACGAAATGCATCTCCGATGTGCCCGGGTTCATGAAGCAGGTGTCCACCCCACCGGCTACGAGGGTGTGCAGCAGAGCGTGAGCGCCGTTCACCCTGGCCAGCTTCGCAGGTTTGGCGAAGAGAGAGTCAGTCGAAGAGAGAGTCAGTCGTAGTAGCCGGAGTGGATGTAGACCGTCGGGACGCCCTCCTCGTGGAACATGGCCACGTTGCGGCGGTCATCCTCGAAGGACAAGACCGGGTCGAAGCCGACGCTGCGCAGCTCCCGCACCGACCTCCGCTTGAACTCGCGGGCCGCGCCGTAGTCGCCCATGTCGCGCATCACGAGCAGGTCCCAGCGCAACCCGTAGCGGTGCAGCCAGGCCAGCGTCTGCGGCTGCACCCATGCCGGGCGGGCGGTGAGGAGCACGGTCCACAGGTCCGGGTCGAGCAGCCCGAGGAGGGTCGCGACCTCCTCGATCAGGGGGTCGTCGCCGCAGGACTCGAAGAAGGCGTCCCAGTCGCGCCACGGGCCCTCCAGGTAGTGCTGCCGGCTGGCCGCGTCCGACAACACCCCGTCCAGGTCGAACACGACGGTTCGCCCGGGGTCGACCGGTCCGTGATGCCAGCGCCAGTTGGGGAATCGGTCGAACGGTACCGGGGGCATGGCCTCGTCACCCTATGCGCCACGAGACGACCGACAGGCCCGGGGGGGCTGGTGCAACGAGCGGTTCAGGAGCCGGGCGGAGGGGTTCGCGCACCCGGCGGAGCTGATCGAGGCCGAGGGCCGGAGGGACCGCCTCGTCGTAGGGCGATTCCAGCGGCCGGGTGTTGACAGTCCAGCGGTCCACCACGGCCAACCCCCCATCAGGTGCGGTGGCAAGGGCCGCCCTGAGCCAGGCGACCGCGCCCGTGAGCAGGGCAAATCGGGCCCCGTCGGGCAGGGAGCCGGGGTCTACCGGGACTTGCCAGTTGGTTTGATTGTGGACGAGGGGCACGGTGACGTCCACCAGGCCACCGCCCGCCGCCGCAGCCAGCCGGACCTCGAGCCATTGGCCGCCTCGCCATTCCACCCGGTCCGACGCCAAGCGGCTCAGGGCATCGATCGCCACCACCACGACGACCGATCCGGGGATCGACAGCGTCGGCAGTCCGCTGAGCCGAGCCGTGAGCGGCCCGATCCCGGTGGCGGGCGGGAACGGATCCTCTTCGTCGGCGTCGAGGCCATCGGCCAGGATCGGCGGCCGCCCGGACGGAAAGAGGAAGGCGGGATTCTCGAGGGGGAGCAACCGGGCGGCGGTCTCCGCCCGGGCGGCCCGATCCGGGCCCACGACCGGGTCGACCAGGATGTAGCGGAGGGAGCTCAAGCAGGCTGGCCCGAGGCGCAGGACCTCCCGGGCCAGCGCGCCGTCGTCGCCCGAGACCACTGCCGCGGTGAGCGGGTCCGGGCGGCCGTGCTGCTCCCACTGGCAGTCGAGGAAGTCCGCCAGCCACCCGGCGACGCCCGGGGAGGGGGGCTGCAGCAGGCGGGGCCCCAATGCCGAATACTGAAGTGGCCCCAGACGGCGCGCCCGCTCCAGCCAGGTCGACTGCTGGGCGAACACCTCGGGGCTGTCCGATTCCACGACCTGACCGTAGTAGCGTCGCTTCCCGCGTTGACCGGCCCGTGCGCCATTCCCGATCTCCTCCAGCTCGACGTGCCGGTGGGCGGCCGGGTTCTGGTCGTGTCCGATCTGCACCTGACCAGCAGCCCGTCCGCCGCCCAACTGACCGGGTCGGGCGAGCTGGTCGCCGCCATCGAAGCTGCTACCGGCCCCGGGGTGTTGATCCTGGCCGGGAACCTGATCGACTCGGGCAGTGAGCCCCGGGCCGCTCTGTCCGCTCACTCGAGGCTGGCCCGCGACATCGCGGACTACGCCCGGGGCGAGGGCCGGCGGGTGATCGTCTTGCCCGGGGATCGGGACGTGGAGCTGGCCTGGTCGGAGGAGGGCCAGGCCGCGGTCGAGACCGTCCTGGGCGCCGAGCTGGCCATCGCCGTCGAGCTGCGCATCCGCACCGGCGCAGGCGAGCGTCGGGTTCGGGTCGAGCCGGGCCACCGCCTGGACCCGCTCACTGCTCACCAGGACCCCCGCAACCCGCTCGAATCGCCCTTCGCCCAGCACATCCGTCACGAAGTCCTGCCCGCGGTACGCCGCCGGCAGGCCGCGGGCAAGTGGCTCAACGGGCTCGAACAGCTCGACGACCCGGCCGCCCTGTCCCGGTTCATCGCGTCCCGGCTGGTCTACCGGCGCCTGGTGCATTTCGCCTGGCTGCTGCCCGTGCCCATCGTGGTGGCCATCGTGCTCGGCCTGCCCGCCACTGCGCTGCGTTCGGCCCGGGCCGGCAGCCTGACCCGCCGTCCCGGCCTCTTCGTGGCGGCCGCCCTCATCGAGCTGCTCCTGCTCGTGGCGGTCTCCATACTCGCCATCCGCGCCACCAACGCGGCCATGGCGGCAGTAGCCCTCGACGATCCCGACCGTGAACCCAACGAGGCTGGCCGGGCGTTGGCTCGGGAGCTGGTGACCGGTGGCTACGCGGGGCTCGTCTCGGCCCACACCTGCCGGCCCGAGCTCACCTATCTGGGGGACGGGTTCTACGCCAACCCAGGGGCGGGCGCCGAGGTCGTGACCGAGTACCCCAGCCGCCTGCCCGGTCTCGGCCTGCCCTCGGTTTTCCTCGCCCATCGCATCCTGTCCTGGGTGGAGATGGAAGCGGGAAACGACCTGCACGTGCGCCTGCTCCATGCTCGCCAGGATCTTCCCGGTGCCGGCCTGGTGGAGCGGATCATGGCCAGGCGGATCGTCGGCTCCGTCCCGGCCGGCGACCTCAGGGCGACTGTGGTCGCGACCTTCCCCCAGGGCGAGGGATGGCCCCGGCCCGCCTCGGCCGAGCGTCACGACCGCCGGGTACGCCGCCTGGCCGCCGCGCTGCTCGTCGTCGTGGGGTTCATCTCGCTCGTCTCGGCCATGTCGGACCCCTTACGCGACCGTCTGAACATCCTGCGCGACCTTTTCCCCCTGGTGGTGCCCGAGACGGCGGCCGCGGTCGCGGCCTTCGTCGGAGTGGCCCTGATCGTCTTGGCCCGAGGGATCAGGAGGGGACAAAGGAGAGCCTGGGTGGTCGTCCAGGCCCTACTTCTAACCATCGCCGTGCTCAACCTGGTCAAGGGCGTCGACGTGGAGGAGAGCGTCATCGCCCTGGTCATGGCCTTCGGTTTGTGGACGTACCGGTCTTCGTTCCGGGCCCGCACCGATGTCGTGAAACTCGGGCGGGGTCTGGCTGCGGTCGCCACCGCGGCAGTTCTCACCGTGACGGCCGGGACGGTCGCTATCGAGGTGAGCGCCGCTGTCAACCACGCCCGCCACCGGACCCCCTGGCCCCGGGCCCTCGAAGCCACCCTGTACCGGATGGTCGGCAGCTCTCGGATCATCCTCCCCCACCGGGTGAACAGGTTCCTGGCGCCGACCATGGCGACGGCCACCATCGGCCTGGTGCTGGCCCTGGTGATCGTGTTGTTCCGACCCGTGGTGGCCCGGCGACTGGCGTCCGCGCCACCACTCGCCCACACCGGGCCGGACGATCTGAGCCGGGCTCGGGCGGTGACCGCCCGCCACGGCTCGGGAACCCTCGACTACTTCGCGCTGCGGCCGGACAAGGACTTCTTCTTCTGGGGAGACACGGTCGTTGCCTACGCGGTGTACGGCGGGGTGTGCTTGGTGTCACCGGACCCGATCGGGCCGGTGGCCGAGCGCGAGGAGGCCTGGCGGGCGTTCCGCCGCCACGTCGACAGCCACGGTTGGGCCCTCGGCGGCCTTGGCATCGGGGAGGAGTGGCTGCCCATCTACCGGGCCACTGGCATGCACGACCTGTACGTGGGCGACGAGGCCGTGGTTCGGGTCGACCGCTTCAGCCTGGAAGGCGGCCGGTTCAAAGGTCTGCGCCAAGCGGTCAACCGGATCGCCAAGTACGGCTACCACATCAGCTTCCACGACCCCACCCGTCTCGACCCTGAGCTGCGCCGGGCGCTCGAGGGGGTCATGACCAAAAGCAGGCGCGGCGACGTCGAGCGGGGGTTCTCCATGACGCTCGGGCGGGTGTTCGACCCCGACGACGACGGATTGCTCCTCGCCGTCGTCCACGCCCCTTCTGATGGCGACTCGTTGGGGCCGCCGGTGGCGTTCTGCCAGTACGTCCCGGCGCCGGGCATCGGCGGGTACTCCCTCGATCTCATGCGCCGCGACAACGGCGAGCACCCCAACGGGCTGATCGACTTCGCGGTCGTCGAGACCATCCGGGAGGTGAAGGCGCGCGGCGGCCAGGGCTTGGGGCTGAACTTCGCCACTATGCGGGCCGTTCTGGCCGGAGAGGCGGGCGAAGGGGTCTCCCAACGGGTGCAGGCCTGGCTGTTGCGGCGCATGGGCGACTCGATGCAGATCGAGTCGCTCTGGAGATTCAACGCCAAGTTCGACCCCGACTGGCAACCCCGCTACGCCATCTACGACGCCCCCGAG
>JAFAWZ010000155.1 GCA_019241495.1 Acidimicrobiales bacterium
TGTCGACCAACCACGACAGGAGAAACTCGATGCCCAAAGACAACAACCGGCCCTCTTCGGTAGAGGCGGTGGCCGCCGTGCTGGCTGCCCACCCGAACGCCACCGCGGCGGAACTGGCCGACGCGGCCGGGATAGGCCAGTCCACCGCCACCAAGGCCCTAGCCGCCCTCGAAGCCGACGGCCGGGCCCACCGCCACCCGGGCGGGCGCGGCGACAACGGCCGACTCCAACCCGACCGCTGGAGCGCACCAGAACCCTCGGCACCCGCCACCGTTGCCGAGACCGTCTCCACCACTGCCGCCGAGGCGGACACCGCCCCCAGCCCGCGTCAGGGTCGCCGGCCCGGCGACGAGTACATGGGGGCCCGGCTGAATCGCGGCGAACTGGCCGGACTCGTGCTGGAGTACCTGGCCGCCCGGCCGGCCGAGGCGCTCGGCCCCGCCGCGGTGGCCAAGAGCCTGGGCCGCTCCGCGGGGGCGGTGTCCAACGCGCTGGGCCGTCTGGCCCAGTCGGGCTCGATCACCCTCGTCGCAGACAGTCCCCGCCGCTACCGCCTCACCCGTACCCGGTAGCCGTCACGAAGGTGCTGGTCACGGCTACTACACGGCTACTACATGACGCAGCCGGCCGTGTAGTAGAGGCCAACAACCTCCAGCCCGACCGCTACGTGCTCGCTGTCGTCTCCAGTTGGTCCGATCCGGGGCGGCCGGGCTGAGAATTTATTTTGCCTTCCCCTCCAGGGGCGGATGGCCTGGGTTGGGGCCGCGTACCGCAGCGGTGTAGTAGCGGCTGCCAGCGTCGATTCACGGCGGCGCCCGCCGACTACGTCAGCCTCGACGCGGTTTGTAGTAGCGCCGGGCCGGTCTGGTTGTCGTAGTTGTGCAGCAGCGGTCCAGGCGCGATGGCAGCTCCCAACCACCGAGGAGGAGCTGCCGATGACCGACACCCGACCGTCCGGACCGTTCGAGACGCTCGAGGACGCCTTCCGGCTGCTGTGCACCGGTCCCAAACCGCTGTCTTTGGACGGCGGCCAGGTTCCCGGCTTGCCTGATCGGCCGATCCCGCTCGTCGAGTTGCGGGCCATCCTTCTGCACCCGGCGACTCCGTACCCGACACGCAACGCGGCCATAGCTGTCCTGGTCGAACAGGCCCGCGACCACGGCGGCCAGGCCACGGTGGGGCTGGCCGGGGTGCTGCTATTCGGGCTGCGCCGGGCCGTCTCGGTCCTGAGCGAGGTGTGCCCGGCGCGGCGCGACGACTTCGAGGCCGAAGCGCTGGCCGGGCTGGTCGAAGGGATCGCCGCCACCGACCCGGGCCGCGGCGGCCTGGCCGCCCGGCTGTGCTGGCTGGCCCGCAACCGGGCCAAACGGCTGTTCGTGGCCGAGTTGTCAGAGCTGCACCGTCACGGCTCAACGCCTGACACCGAAGCGCCCCGCCACCCTTGGGCGCACCCCGACCTGGTCCTCGACCATGCCGTCGCCGAAGGAGTCGTCTGCGCCGATGACGCCGCCCTGATCGGCGACACCCGCCTCGGGCTTTTAAGCCTGGCCGACGCCGCCGACGCTTTGGGTGTCGGCTATGCAGCCGCCCGCAAACGCCGAGCCCGGGCCGAGGCCGCCTTGGCCGAGTGGCTTCGCTCCGATCGATACCAGCGCGACTTTGTCCCAAACCGGGCCCGCGACCCTTATTTGGCAGGTGGAGGTCGTCCTCGGGGCGGCCGGAACCCGAGACCGGCGGCCGAAGACGTGCCCACCGTGACCGACCGTAGGAGGTGAGAACCGCCCAGCCCGGTAGGGACCGGCCACCCCCAGGGCGACCTCCACCAAGACCTCGCCGAAAGGAGACACCCACGCCCTACCACCGACTCGCTGGTCTCATCAGGGGCCGTATCGGCCGTCGGCTGGCGGTCGCCGCGGTCGTCGCCGTCGTGGTGATGTTGGCGGCCGCTGGCCCGGCGTTCGCCCAAACCGCGCCCAGCCCGACGCTCAACACGGTGATCGACAACCTGCGCACCTGGCTGGTCGGCCTCCTCGCCGCAGTCGCCACCCTGTTCCTGACCATCGGGGGGTTGAGATATTTGGCCGCGAGCGGCGACCCCGGCCAGGTCGAGCGGGCCAAGACCGCGCTCAAGTCCGCCGCGGTCGGCTACGCCCTGGCCATCCTGGCCCCCCTGCTGGTGTCGATCATCGCCTCGGTTGTGGGTGCGGCATGACAGGCCGACGTTGCCGGCACGCCGCGATCGCGGCGGTCGCCGCGATGTCACTGGTCGCGTTGTTCGCACATCGGTCCCCCCCAGTACCGTCTACAACGCCGGGTGCCGTCCTGGCAGCGTCGACCGGACTGCCCACACCGCCGCCCCCGACCCCAGTCCCGCCGTCTTCGATCCCGCCGTCCTCGGCGGCGCCGACCCCGGTCCCGGCGTCGGGCGGGCAGGGCGGAGCGGGTCCGGCGCCGATTCAGGTGGGGCCGCCCAGCGTGGCGCCGGCCCCTCCGGCGTCGGGTAGCGGAAGCAACCTCAATGGCGGCGCCGCGCCGTCACCAGGTTTGTTCGACATCCCGGGCCAGATCGAGGCGGCGATCGACTCGTGGTTTCGTGATCTGGTCACCGCCGCCCTCGACCCGGTACTGACCCTGTTGGGCCAGTCGCTTTTGGCCACCCCCGATCTGACATCGATCGGCCAAGTCGGTCAGCTGTGGCAGATGACCGCTGGCATCGCCGACGCGTTCCTGGTTCTGTTCGTGCTGGTCGGCGCGGCGATCGTCATGGGCTACGAGACCGTTCAGACCCGCACCGGGCTCAAAGACGTTCTGCCTCGCATCGTGATCGCGGCGGTGGCCGCCAACGCCAGCCTGGCCGTGGTCGGCCTGGGCATTTCGGCCGCCGACGCCCTATCGGAGGCGGTGCTCGGCGGCGTCGGCCCGGCCCAGGCCGCCGTCGCTCTGCGCCAGTTGGTGCTCGGGGCGTTGGCCGACGGCGGGATCTTCGTGGTGCTGATCGGCGGGGTGATCGCCGTTCTGGCCGTGATCTTGCTGTGCACCTGGATCGTCCGTCTCGCCCTCACCGTGATCTTGATCGTGGCCGGACCGGTCTTGTTGGTCTGCCACGCCCTGCCCCAAACCGAGGGGCTGGCCCGACTGTGGTGGCGGGCCATCGCCGCCCTGTTGGGGGTCCAGGTCGCCCAGTCCCTGGTGTTGGTCACCGCCCTGCGGGTGTTCGTTGCCGCCGGCGGGCCCGCCACCTTGGGTATCGCGTCAAGCGGTGGGCTGGTCGATCTGCTGGTGTCCGCCTGCTTGTGCTGGGTGCTGGTGAAAATCCCGTTCTGGGCGTCCAAGCTGGTCTTCGGCGGTAGGCGGCGGTCGGGTGGTGGCGCCACCCGGGTCGCCCGCGACGTGATCATCTACAAAGGCGTCCAGGCTCTAGCCGCCGGGATCGGGCTGTGACCGTCCGCCCCGACAGCACCGACCGGGTCCGGGTACCGGCCGATGTGGACCGGCCCGACCGGATCCTGGCCGGGCTGACGGTCCGCCAACTGGCCCTGCTGGCCGTCGCCGCGGTGGGGTTGTGGGCCGCCTACGCGGCCACCCGCCCCTTCGTGCCGCTCGTCGCGTTCGCGGTGGTCGCCGTGCCGTTCGCGGTCGCGGCGGTGGCGTTGGCGTTGGGCCGCGTCGACGGCCAGCCCGCCGACCGCTTCGCCGCCGCCGCCGTGTCGTTCCACCGTTCACCACGCCGTCTAGTACCCGCCCCCGACGGTCTCGGTCCGGTTCCGGCCGGCCTGGCCGGCCGGGCCGGGACACCGCCCACCCCGCTCCGGCTGCCCCTCGCCGACGTCGACCCGCAAGGCGTGGTTGACCTCGGCCCTGAAGGCACTGCCATCGCCTGCCGGGCCAGGGCGGTGCCGTTCAAGTTGCGCACCCCGGCCGAGCAGGAGGCCATGGTGGCCGGCTTCGCCCGGTTCTTGAACTCGCTGTCGGAGCCGATCCAGATCGTGGTGCGGGCCGAGCCGGTCGACCTCTCCCCCGCCGTGGACGCCCTCGAGGCGGCCGCCCCCGCCTTGGCCCACCCGGCGCTCGAAGCAGCCGCCCGAGCCCACGCCAGCTTCCTGGCCGACCTGGGCGGGCGAGGACTGCTGTCGCGCCAAGTGCTGGTGGTTCTACGCCAACCGGCTCCGACCAGCC